>NZ_CP077087.1:5145000-5410000 GCF_014268495.2 Pseudomonas monsensis
CCGTTGGCCGGCAAAAACCCTGAACCGTCAGCACATCTTTGCCATCCACACGCAACGCCGTGAATTGCACATCCAGATAGGGCGTCATGGCGCCCAGCGTCGTTACGCGAGAGACCACCGTTACCTGACTGCCGATTGGGTGCTGCACCGTCTCGGCGCTGACAAAACGATTCTGCAGCGCCAATTCCAGCCAGGCACCACCATCGTCAGTGACAGGCTGCATCAGCACATCACGGACGACCTGCGCGCTCAGCTTCTTTTTGTCACCCGTCTCGTCGTTGGTGATCAACACACCCAGCTTGCCCTTGGGGTGCAGATAGTTCTCGCGCACCGTCGCAATCAGCCGCGCACCGGCACTGAGATCCTCTTCATACTCCGCACTGTGCACAGCCAACGGCGCCGACCATTGGCCGTTCTGCGTCATGAATGCCAGGTTGATCTCCAGTTTGTAGGGAATGTATTCGTCCGCCTTCTTAAGGGGCACCCGGTCGCGCCACTCTGCCCAGACCAGACACAAGCGGCCATTCCAGAACACCGGGCGAATATCCAGCACGCGATTACCCGCCGGGATGTCCACCGCCTGCCATTCGCTCCAGGCCGCCGGATTGATGGCCTTATCCATGGAAGTGAGTTCAACCTCGACCTTGCGCCAGAAATACTGGAACGGCTGCTCGCGCTGACGCCCGACAAAGTAATAATCGGCGCGGGCCGGGGTCTTGCCGTTCATGTAGCCGCTGATGACATCCAGATTGCAGGTCTGCTCGAACGTTTGCAGGTAATCACGCAGCGCCGCCTGTGCCGAATCGTTGCTCAAGCGGCTCTGAGTGAGAGCGCTCTCCAGGGTTTTGAACAGGCTGGTCTTGCGCTGCCGTACAAAAGGATTGATGAAGTTTTCCGGGTAGCACGCGATCAACTGCACGGCGGCCCAGTCCGGGTAATTGTTGGTGAGTTCCCACTCGGCCAGATGGCGCGGGTCGAACTGGTGCGTGGTATAACCTGGCTCGAGTTTGCGATAAACGGCATGGATGTACTGCTGCGCGCAACTGGTCGCTTCGGCCACCCAGGAGCTCTGCACCGGGTAGGTGTCCAGCGGGTCCATGCGCAGTAGTTCAAACAGGTCATCCGGTGTTTCCAGAAAATCATAAGTCTGTGCGCCGAACTGTCCGATGCAGTATTCAAGCAGCGCCAAACGACGTTTTTCCAACAGCCCGCCAATATTGCTCAATGCCATGATCTTTGCTCCCTGGGGGTATCACTCGGGGTGAAACTGTTGCGCAGGCTCATGCCGGCACCTCATCGCCTTCAAAGGTGATGGCCTCAAAATTGGCAGAGGTGTTGCCGGTTTGACTGAGGACACTGAACACGAATGTCCCGCCAGTAGCGCTGGAGACAAAGACACGCGTCAGCCCTTCCTGATTGGTGAAGCCTTGCGCAGGCCGGATGCTCGCACTCTGTTCTTTATTTAAATTGACAACTCTGTAACTCCAGTCCACGAGCAGGTTTTGGCCAAGATTTCCATAGTTATCCCGCAGCCTGGCGTAGAGCTCGACCTCTTGGCCCCGCGGCACGGTTTCCAGGGGCACTGGGGATTTGTCCCTCTCCGAAAAACTCAGCGAGTCGAAATCGGCCATCACCTGGATGGGCGGAGCGTTCTCGGGCTCAAACAAATCCAGCCAGTATTGCGGCGTGTCCGTTCCCATGACCTTGCCCGGAACAAAATCGGTTTGAAGCACGCCGTTTACATCGGTTTGTTTAGTTTCAACCGTGCCGAGCGTCGCACGCCAATAAACCGTAACGAACTTCAACGCCTGCCCCTCAGCATCCGTGAGGGTCACGGTGTAGGTGGCTTTCGAATCGGACTTGTTGGCTACAACGGTCGAGTTGTCGACGTTGCACGTGATCGTGACCAGTTGTTTCAGGTCGCCCTGCGCCTGGATAACCGGCACTCGCGCCCGAGTCTCGCTCAGCAAGGCCAGTTCCGCCGCTTCGGCGTAGGCCCCTTTGTCGAGCGTCGCGGGCAACCGGCCCATCAGAAAAATCGTCAGCGCATCCATGCCGCTGTCGGCTGACAGCACACGCACGCGCATCAACAGATCCAGTTGTGTCAGGTCCTTCAACACTTTGAGCTCTGACTCGTCAACGCGGCTGACACACTCATTGACTTCCTGCACGCTCCAGCCGAAGAACCCGGCCAGTTTGATCGCGGCGGCCTGTTGCGCCAGACGCGCAGCATGGCCGGTGACTTTCGGCAGTGCATTGACCTGACGCAGATAGTCCAGAAGCGCCTGCTCTGGCTGTTCACTCAGGCTGAACGCCCGTGTGAGCGTGGTGAGGTAATAAAGCGTACGCACGGTGAACGCATATTTGTCCGCCTGATTGAGCCAGGCCAGATGACCGTAATCCAGATAGTCCTGCAACAGCGTGGCGCTCAACCCCAGCGTCGTCGTCACCTCCGCCCGCCGGCGCACCTCGCCCAACAGCGTCAGTAACGGATCCGGTTCTTCGTTGCGCCCGCGTAATGTTTCCTGCACATCGAGACCGACGTGTTCGATCACCTGTCGCAGTAATTGGTAGACCGTAGCGTTTGACCAATCGAGCAGGGCAATGGACCGATCGACCGGAACGCCTGCATAGACAGCCAGGGTCTCCCTGACCAACGACACCTGAGCGTCCCGCGCCTGCAAGACCACACTGAGCATGGTTTCGACAATCGAATCGCGCTGCGGCGTGCCGATGTCACCCAGAGCACTTTCAACCGCCCACGCCAACTTGGCACGCAGGAAGCTCAAATAAGCGTCTGCTGTTCCCACTGGGGCCAATACCAGGCCGTCAGCATCCACGACAGGGTCGAGGTTGTCCGCGTGACTGGTGAGAAAGTCCAGCCAGTTGGCCGCGCCTGCAGAGGGTACGCCGGCCATCAACAAGGCGCCGTTGCTCAACAGCGCCGTCGACAGCAGATTGCGAATCTGCTCGAAAAACTGCCGATCCGACTCCGACGCCTCGCTCATGGGCTGCACCGGTGCCACGTGTTGCAGCATCCACGACACCGACAGCCCGCTGTCCTCGCACCATTGCACACAGCTGGACATGGCCTCGATCAGGTTCAACACATCCGGTGTGCCCGAATTGGGCGCGTGGATGGCCGGCTCGCCTGCGAGAGCAGGAAGCCATTGCTCGTGCTCGCCACCGAGCAATGTCAGCATCAGCAAACCTTCCATCGGTGTAATGTTCAACAGCCGAGGCAACTTCACCAGCCGATAAAAACTGGAAACGATCGCCGCGGTGCGCGTCAGGTCTTGGGAGAGCCCGTGTGCAGAGGCCACCGCTAACGCCAGGTAATGATAAGTCTGCAGGTCGATCGCCAGACCCTCGCACAGTTGGCTGATGGTCAGGTCCGAGACGCCCGGTAGCGGCATCAGCGGAAACGTCGCGCCATCGAGCTTGAACGGTTGGCGGTAGTCGCCCTGATGATTGAAGACCTGATCAAACGGTGACAGCACCTCGGCGCGACCGTAAACCGCCAATTCGTCAATAAACACCGCAAAGTCCGCCGGCGTGCATTGGTAGCGCTCGCGCAGGCTCTGGTAAAGGCCGAGAGCCCGCACCACGCCTTCGGTAATTTCCCAATTGTTCGCCGTTTCGGTGCCGCGACTTTCAGCGCGCATGGCAGCCGCCAGAAGCGCGTCCACCTGATCGAACGGCAACTCCAGCCAGTTGGCCAGACGCACCATTCGGTTCATTCGGTCATAGCCGTTCAGCCCTGCGGCGTCGCTGGGATTTGCTGTCAATTTGTGCAGAATTGACGGGGCTGAACTGTCTTCGGTGAGTCCGATCGCCGAATGCTGGTTCTTGTTGATGTAAATCGAACCGGAATGACCGCTTTCCGCCTCATTGGGCGGTACTTCAGGGGTGAATTTCACATTGGCCGAACGCACCGGAGCAAAGGTGCGCACCGACAACAGGCTTTCGATTGCCCGGGTATCGAGCTTTGTCCGTCCACCGAAGAACGTCACCTGGTTGAGGTTCTGCCAATCCAGCACGTCGGCGCCATAGTTGTCCCGGTAAAAATCGTTACGTTCGCCCACCACTGCGGCCGGCTCAGTCAGCAATTGCCGCTGTTTGGGCCCCAGCCGCGATGCATGGATCATGGCAGCACGCGCAGCATCGGTATCGCCGGGGAGCGGCGACAAAAAATAGGGATAGATCAGATCAACCCGTCGGGAAAAATCACCGACCGACAATCCGTGGTGACGGGCGACCGTGTCGATCGTGACCCAGTGCTGGTAATAGGGCAGACCGTTGGGGTAACGCGCCGCGAGCAACGCATCTTCCAGTGGCACGCCGGGTTGGTGTTCGGAGATGAACGTTTCCAGCACCGCGACAATGATGTCGACCGACGATACCGAGCGGTACACCGCATTGAAATCGACCGACAGCCGCTTCAGATCCTTGCGTCGATCATGCAGCGGAAACTTTTCTGTCTCGACGCCGTAAAGTTCGATACGGTCGCGGATCCAGCGCAACAGATCGATCAGATACGCCACCGGCGAGGTGATCGACTCCAGGCCATCCGGTGGGCACAGCGAATCAAAAGAGGTGGGGAACAGGCGTTCATAACTCGGACCATCGACCATCGCCAGAATCCCGCTCGACCGCGCTGCCTGCGCCCCTTTATCGCCGCTGAGGGTCCGCTGAATGAACTGGCGACGCACGTAGGTGGCCATGCTGTTCAACCGGCGCAGAATTTGCCGGGCATCCTCCGCACCCAGCGTGTGCTCCAGCACCAGGCCCTGAACGCCTTTTTCCACCAGTGGAAAAATCGAGCCTCCCTCCTCAAGGTACTGCCTGAGACTTTCCAGCCCAGCATCCCGGGATTGTTTTTCTTCGCCAAACAACTGCTCGAACAGTTGCACGGCAGGACGGCGCGAATCAGCCATGATCAGGGTTCCTTGAGGCGACAGAAGGTCCGGGCAACCTGACACTTGGTGTCAGGTTGCACATTCGATGAGGAAGATTGAGCGCTTCGACAGCAGCGCCGTCTACTGTCAGATCTGACAGGTGCACAGACCGTTAGTCGGAAAGAGACCTCAGGAATCCTTCCGGAGCGGGCGCGCGGACTCCACTTCAAAACGCGCACTGTCGACCCAATCAGACATCGTTGCGTCGTCCGCGCCGTCAGTCAGGGTCTGCCGGAATCGGTACCAGTGACCCGCCTCGGGCAATGTCTGCGTCGCCTCTGCGTCCCACTGCTGGCCGGTAACGGGCAATTGCGCCCACTGCACATCCGGGTTGTACCAACTGACGGCGACGCCCATGCCCTCCCGGCCGCGACCGGAAAACTGCACCGGCTGGCGGACCCACTTGCCCGCCGCCGGCCGCTCGAGGCTGGGCAAAAACGCACCCAGCATGACCGGTCGCAGTGCCTCGACCGATTCGAACTCCTGCAGTGACGCGACCGCTTGCAACCGGTAATGCCCCCCGGTGAGGGGGCCGACATCGCTCGCCACCGACCAGGTGCGATCGTCCTGCACGATGGCGCTTGCCAGCACTGCCCGCGTAGCCCCGGCCAACGTCACACTGACGGTATCGCCGGGTACACCGAATCCCGACACCACCACCCGCCGTCCGATGACGTCGCCCTCGACCGGGGTTTCGATGAACGGGGCGGCCGGGACGACCTGATAGTTCACAGGTTCGGTATTGTCCGACTCGCGCCGCTTGCCGGTGTCATCCATGAACCATTGCCGGGCCCAGATGGTTTTGTGGCCCACCGGCAAGGTCACTTCGGCTTTCCAGTAGCCCTCCTGGTTCACCGCCACATCCTTGAGCCAAGGCTCGGAGAGACCTTGCAGAAACACATCGACCAGGGCATTCGCCATCCCCGTCCCCTCCAGCATCGCAGTACGTGGCAGCTTGCCGTTCATCGTCGGCTGAGTGATGAACGGAGGCAGCAGTACCACCTCGAACGAGCGCCGGTCACTGTACTCAGAGTGCCGTCCGGCCAGTGTCTGCCGAGCATCGATGGTGTAGCGCCTGAATTCCAGATCGCTCAGATCGATCGACCAGTCACCGTCCTGATCCAGTTTTTTTGGCGCCCCCAGAGGTCTCTCGGAAAGGAAGTCACGCAACTGCAACGTGGCGCCTTGCATACCGTTGTGGCCTGCGACCGTCGTGACGCGGCCGACTTTCGCGTCGCCTTCGGGCTGAGTGATCACCGGCACCAGCATGGGTAGATGGACGGTAAAGCTTTTCGATGCCGGATCCGAGGGTTGCTCGTCGACGAATTGAGTCACGGTCACGGTATGTGCCACGTCCGCGGCAAACGCCTTGTCACGCCGAAATTGCCAGGTGCCGTCACTGACAATGCCCGGGTACACAACGTGCTCTTCGTCGCTGAAGCGGATGTTGACGTCTGCTCCCGGCCAGCATGTGCCACGGAACACGGGTGAGAGGCCATCCTCGAGCGGATCATCCAGGCCGGGAGCCCGTGGCGGGATCGTGACCTTCAGTGCCACCCAGGTCGGCGACCAGTCTACGCCGATGAACTGCTTGATATGAACTTCCCGTTCGTCCGACGGCCCCCATTGCTCGATGGCCATGCTGGACCATTCCCCGCCCTTCACGACGACATCGGGGGCGGCCAGATGTATGCCGCCGGGATGGTAGAGCCTGACAGTGGCGCCGTTGTAACCTTTGCCGCTGAAGGTGGGTTGGTACTCCCTTGAGAAGTCCGTCTCATATACATCAGGCATTTGCTTGTCGACCGTGTACTCCAATTTGACTGACTCGATCCAGCCATTGGCTCCGTCCCGAACCTTTTGAATGACCTTGAGCTTATAAGTGCCGAATGGCCAGCCTGTCGCGGTTGTTTGCCAGAAGCCGTCTCTGACTACAACAGACGGCGGTGCAGTGACTCCCGAGTCTGAGAGCAGAGTGAATTCGACCGTTGCACTGGAGTGGCCGCTGCCTGAAAACCGAATGCTGCCATCCGCGAGAACGGTCATTTGTGGTTCCAGCAGCGCCGGGGGGCGGATCTTGAAGGCGCGGGGACCGCTGCGCCCGGATTCGTATTCGTCCCGCACGTTTATGGCCACCAACGAGGCGGGCCCTACAGGCACTTGAACCTGGGCACTCCAGTTTGCCTGCGTCAGCACGGCGCTTTCACCGACCGGGGTTGACGTCCCGTCGATGAAAATTCGAACAATCCCCCCGACCCCGCCATTCGATCCAGTCAGGGTAAAACTCTGATCCTGCTCCGTGACAGGAACCATGGAATTTATTGCAGGGGTACCGGGCGGAAATTTGGCATCGACCGTCACCAGACTCGACCAGCCGGGCAATACAGAATTGTCCTTCGACTGTTGAGCGATAAACGTAAAGGATCCATAGGGCAAGTCGTGCTGCAAGTACGTCGACCAGACCCCGTCATCGCCAACCTGGGCCTCACCATAGGTAATGATGCCCGAGCCTGATTGATAAATTTTGACGGTTGCAGACGGAAACCCTTGGCCTTCAACCCTGGGTCTGCTTTCCCTTACGACATCATCCTGTTTCGGCTCACGGATGGTTGGGACGCCATAATAATTGAAACTGATCGGCGTCGAGTAACGAGTAACATGTCCAGTTTGCGAATGCCTGACCTTGATGCTGTAAGTCCAGGGCTTTAAACCCTCGCGCACTTTGAGGGTCCAGTTGGCCTGGTTGCCGAGAATCGCCGGACTCATGGAGGCGTTAGTGCTGTCTTCGACGATGTCAAGATAGCCACTCGTAACACCCGTGCCGAAGACTGTTGCTGTCAGTTCATCTTTACCGGTGATAACAGGTAGCTTTCTGACGAATACCGGTTTGTTTCTTGTCTCGGACCAATCGGTTTTGTATTTCCATACCGTGGAATACTCGCCATAACCCTCCGGAAGTCCAATAGCAAGGCATTCGTTCCATTGGCGGCCCTTGTACCAGACCCCCTCAAGCAATTTCACGTAATATCCGTTGGGGCCGTAGTAATCAATCCAGACCTGATGCTCTCCGTCAGACTGCGGGACATTGAAGATGATCGAACTGTTGGTATCGACGGTTTCGGTAAACTCCCAATCCCGAATTTGCAAAGGCCCGACATACAGTCCGTCCGGACTCACCCCATCCGAGAGAAGCGGTGGTTCTTGATTGGCGCCAAACACGTCGGCCTCGCCGGGTGCACCTTCCAGATCCGTATCCTTTGACATGACTCTGCCCTCATCGTCGCTATGTCCGAGAGGTATGTGTACGCCGCCGGATAACCGGCTGCCTACCTGTAAAATCTGACAGTCCCGACAGACGGTAGCTTTTCCTACAACGCAGGCTGGCAACGTCCTTCAGCCATACGCACATGGCTACAGTGCCTTGCGCCGTTGCCTACACATCCCTCAGAATCCGCCGACTTGTGCGCTTTGGTGATGCCCCGTAACTTGGTCCGTGCCGCTGCCAATCAGTGGTCGGGTTTAGTCGCCCGGTGGTTGAAATGATGCGTGTAAGTGTCATCAAGTCGGGTATTCCCTATCCCCGCACTCGATGGTGGCTGTTCGCAGGGCGCCTCCGGGCGCGCCGGGATTCATTTCTCCACCGGTCGACTAACCTGCGTCCAGCCGCCACCCACTCGTTTAGTCGCGAGCGGTTGGCAGCACATACCGGAGAAATGACCATGTTCAAAGACACACCGAATCCCCCGGCAACCGACCCGGTTTCCCCCTACACCTCAGCCGATTCAAAAAAACTCAACGAGGCCGCCGAGCGCGCCCTCGACCACTACCTCAAACCCGAACCCCCATCGCGCAACTCCGTGGATCGCGGCATGCAGATGTTCATGGTCAGCCCCGACCTCAACCCCGAAGCCGTGGCCATCCAGACTTACGAAACCTTTTCCTCGGTCAGCATTCTGCTGCTCGACCTGGCCGACAGCCTGGACGACAAGCCGCGCCATCTGGCGATGGCAATCTATCAATTGAGCGAAATGGGCCTGTTGCTGGCGGAGAAGACGCTCGACCGTGAGCGGGCGATTGCCGTGACCTGACCGTTAACCCTGCGGCGCCTGCACTGACGCCATCGCGGGCAAGCCCGCTGCCACAGGTTCTGCGCGCGGACACACCCTCCGAGCGCGACGAAAACCCTGTGGGAGCTGGCTTGCCAGCGATAACAATAATGAAGGCGCCGCCGCACTCAGGCCGAGGCCGGCAACGGCTGAAAGCTGAAGTACTGACGCAACGCCTCGACCAACTGCCCGAATTCGGGCGGCGCTCGCAGCAGACTGAAACCGGCGTCGTAATGCAGCGGCGTCGCATCCTCGTGGCACCACAGGCATGACGCGGCCAGGTCGATCACCTGCTGGCAACCGTCACCGCAGGGAATTTTCAGGCGCAGATGGAAATCCGCACCGACCATCATCGGCAACTGGCTGATCAGCATCAGCCCGTCTTCGGACACATTGCCCAGAAAACCGATGGGTTTGTCGGTGACGCTGTTGAACACTCTGAGGAAGTACGGCAGCTGATGCCGTTCGATCCGGCGGTCGGTAAACATGATGCGCAGTTCGTCCTGCAAGGCTCCCTCACAGAGCCGCACCCTTGCTTCGGAACGCGCCTGTGTCGCAGGCACGCTCTCCCCGCTTCCGGTGTGACGGTCGCTAATACGCCATCACCTTACAACTGCCAGTCGCAGGTGTTGCACGGGTCATCGCGGATTCACCGGCGACCCGATTCATTCGACTATAGCTCAGCCTGTACAACCGGCCAGCTTTTGTATGACAACTGTCATCAAGAGCCCGTCGGGCGCACCACCGCTGCTGCGCTGCGGGTCGGGTAATGGCCCAGGCTCTGCAGGGTTTCCAGACGGGCGCGGGCGCGGAAGGCGTATTCGCTGTTGGGGTACGAGGCGATGATGAACTGATAGGTTTGCGCCGCATCGACAAACATCTTCTGCCGCTCCAGGCACTGGCCGCGCATCATCGACACTTCCGGCCACACATACGGGCGGGCACGGCTGGCGCGTTCGACCTTGGACAGTTCGAGCATCACCTGCTCGCAATTGCCACGGTCATAGGCACTGTAAGCGTTGTTCAAATGATGGTTCATCGACCAACGGGTGCAGCCCGTGACGGCGAGGACGCTGAGGGCAAGGGCGGCAATGGGCAACAATCGCATGGGGGTTCTCCTGTCTTGAGCTCTGTATCGACCCATGGTCGGAAATCTTCAGGCGCGTTTGTCCCAAAGTTGCCGCGTTCAATAAAGAAAATGATAAGTAGTGCAAACGAACAATGACTACACCCAAAGAGCATAGTAGCCTTCGCTGGCGCTTGAACCTGAGGAGTCTTTGCATGTCCGTCCGTCGTACCAAAATCGTCGCTACCCTTGGCCCGGCCAGTAACTCGCCGGAAGTTCTCGAACAGCTGATTCTGGCTGGCCTGGACGTCGCCCGTCTGAACTTCTCCCATGGCACCCCCGACGAGCACAAGGCTCGCGCAAAACTGGTGCGTGACCTCGCTGCCAAGCACGGCCGCTTCGTCGCCCTGCTCGGTGACCTGCAAGGCCCGAAAATCCGTATCGCCAAATTCGCCAACAAAAAGATCGAGCTGAAGATCGGTGACAAGTTCACCTTCTCCACCAGCCATCCGTTGACCGAAGGCAACCAGCAAGTGGTCGGCATCGACTACCCGGACCTGGTCAAGGACTGCGGCGTGGGCGACGAGCTGCTGCTCGACGACGGCCGCGTGGTGATGCGCGTTGAAACCGCCACCGCCACCGAACTCAACTGCGTGGTGACCATCGGCGGCCCGCTGTCCGACCACAAAGGCATCAACCGTCGCGGCGGCGGCCTGACCGCGCCGGCCCTGACTGAAAAAGACAAGGCCGACATCAAGCTCGCAGCGGAAATGGAAGTCGACTACCTCGCGGTGTCCTTCCCGCGTGACGCGGCCGACATGGAATACGCCCGTCAACTGCGCGACGAGGCCGGCGGCACCGCCTGGCTGGTGGCGAAAATCGAACGCGCCGAAGCCGTGGCCGACGACGAAACCCTCGACGGTCTGATCAAGGCGTCCGACGCGGTGATGGTTGCCCGTGGTGACTTGGGTGTGGAAATCGGCGACGCCGAGCTGGTGGGCATTCAGAAGAAAATCATTCTGCATGCACGCCGCCACAACAAGGCGGTGATCGTCGCGACCCAGATGATGGAGTCGATGATCCAGAACCCGATGCCAACCCGCGCCGAAGTGTCCGACGTGGCCAACGCCGTGCTCGACTACACCGACGCCGTGATGCTCTCGGCCGAATCCGCCGCTGGCCAGTACCCGCTGGAAGCCGTGCAGGCGATGGCGCGTATCTGCGTCGGCGCGGAAAAGCACCCGACCGGCAAGACCTCCAGCCACCGTATCGGCAAGGAATTCACCCGCTGCGACGAAAGCATCGCGCTGGCGACCATGTACACCGCCAACCACTTCCCGGGCGTCAAGGCGATCATCGCCCTGACCGAAAGTGGTTACACCCCGCTGATCATGTCGCGCATCCGCTCCTCGGTGCCGATCTACGCCTACTCGCCACACCGCGAGACCCAGGCGCGTGCGGCGATGTTCCGTGGCGTGTACACCATTCCGTTCGACCCGGCTTCGCTGGAACCGCACGAAGTCAGCCAGAAGGCGATCGACGAACTGGTCAAGCGCGGCGTAGTGGAAAAAGGCGACTGGGTCATCCTGACCAAGGGCGACAGCTACCACACCACCGGCGGCACCAACGGCATGAAGATCCTGCACGTGGGCGACCCGCAGGTCTGAGTGACCGGTTGCTGAAAAACCAAAGCCCCGCCGTGTGAACGGCGGGGCTTTTTTGTTTTCCGGCCCATCAAAAAATCGCAGCCTTGTGCAGCACCTGCACGTGATTGGCGGGGTCCTTTCAAGCGTGGCCGCAGCTGTAATTTTGTGGCAAGCACTGTGTCAACTGTCAGATCTGACAGTAGACGGGGCAAGCATTCGGGCAGTTACTTGAGTCGAGAATCCTCTACTCAAGGAGAACGCCATGAATCACTCGAACCGACAGGCACCAAAAGCAGGAACGCTGGATGAAGACTTTGCCGACGCTGGCGTTTTCCGGCTGACGCTGCCGGCCCTAGGACGGCAAAGCCATGTGGGGGGGATCAGTTCGGACAGCGCCTCGACACGCTTGTATTTCGCAGGTCAGGCAGGCTCCGGGGTCGCTGATCAGGCTTACGTTCTGGGCTGCCTGACGCTGGACGGCAAACTGGACCCGACCTTTGGAAACGAGGGCATTGCCAGTGGTGCTTTTACCGTCAGAACCGAGTCCAAGGGGAAATCGGTCATCTGCCTGAGCGACGGCAAGAAGCTGCTTCTGGGCATCGTCGCTGAAAGCAGACCTGCACTGGCGCGCTTTACATCCGCAGGTGTGCTGGATAGCACGTTTGGAGACCAGGGCTACGTCATCCTCCGGTTGCCCGCAGGTGCTGACGAACAGACCGCGAAGGCAGCCAGTGGTAGCGAACAGGCTTCATCGGGCAGCATCGTGTCGCTGAACGACGGAAAAATCCTCGTGGTGTACACCTACGCCATTACGCACGGAGAGGACACACAGGCGTTCCTGTACTTGCTCAACAGCGATGGTTCTCTGGACACCTCCTTCAATAACAAAGGCTATGTTCAGGTCCTCTACCCGGGTGCGGCGCCTGCCGATGTAAAGGTGCGCAACGGCTTGATCGATCAGGATGGCAAGCTCGTCATCTGCGGCGCACTGGCACCCCGCTCCGGCACATCCGCCGCCCTGTTTGCACGCTACCTGCGCGACGGCAGCCTCGATCCGCAGTTCGGCAACAACGGGTTTGTCATTGAGCCGATGTCGGGGTCTCCGGTTCTTGAGTGCGTGATCCAGCAACCGAACAAGCGGCTGCTGGGCATCGGCAAAACCGGCACTGAAGGTCTCCTGATCAGCATGGAACCGGATGGTGAATACAATATCCAGTTCAATCGCGGCAAGCCTCTGCTGACCCGATTGGAGTATGCATCCACCTACTGGAGCAGCGGGGTCATGCAACCGGACGGCAAGATCGTGCTGGTCGGTAAATACCAGCAGTCCGACCAACCGTCCCCCGCCGTCATCGGCAGAATGTTGAGCGACGGCTCGTTCGATTCAACATTCGGCAACGCCGGCTGGGTGGGCACGCCATTTACCGGGGCGCTTTCTTTCGACAGCCTCGCGCTCCAGGCGGATGGAAAAATCGTAGTGGCCGGAACCTACCTCAAAGACTCGACGAATCAAGGATGGGTCCTGCGTTACCACGGGCGTGACTGAACAAGGGGCGGGCTATTTCAAGGAGATGAACATGAGCATTGATTCAAAGGTTTTGCGCAATGAAGGACAGCTCGACCCCGCCTTTGGTGACGGCGGCCTGGTCTTGTTGAATGCTCCCGGCGCTCCCGAAGGCAGCGTTAACCCCAAAGGCATGGGCGTTGATGCTGACGGTCGACTGTATGTGGTCGGCGATGTGCAGCTCAAGCGTCAGCGGGTTGATTACTACTGCGTGAGGCTGACGGCAAACGGGATGATCGACCCGACATTTGGCAAGGACGGTTATGTCATCGCGGCGTTTGTCGAAAACGGTGGCGGGCGCTCCTACTCGCAGATCAGCGAGGTGGTTGAACTCAGCGATAGAAAAATCTTACTGATCGGCCACTATTACGATGGCACCTTCAACACCTGGAAAGGCCTGATCCGTCTGCATCCCGATGGCACTCCGGACTCGACATTCGGCAATAACGGCACAGTGCTGATTGCACTTGGCAGCATCGGCGAGATTCAGGCGCACAGTTTTCAAGCGCCGTCGACCTCCTCCGGCATCGCAGCCGCGGGTAACAGTGTGATTCTGCCTGACGGCAAAATCCTGCTGCATGAGCCTGTATATGACGGCGTGGAAGAAACCCAAACGGCGATCATTCGCCTGACACCGGACGGTGCGCTCGATCCCGACTTCAACCAGACGGGCATCGTCCGGATTGCCTTTGCCGATTTTGCGCATACCCACCTCACCGACGTTCTGGTCAGCGCTGACGGCAAATACGTATTCAGTGGTTATTGCCGGAACCTGGCTAATGAAGGATCCCGTGCGCTCTTCACGAGATTGCTTGCCACTGGCGCAACTGACGTCTCATTCGGGGACGATGGCTATCGGTTGATTGAACCGCAGGAAGCTTCAATGAGTTTTCTGTTAGAAAGTCTTGTTGCGCAGACGAACCAACGCTTGCTTGGCATCGGTTACACGCTGGATGACGCAGAATGCGGTTTGTTGGTCAGTCGTGAATCCGATGGCAGTACCAACATCCAGTTCAATCGCGGCAAGCCGCTGCTGACCAGTCTGGACGACCGTGACACTTACTGGCATCACGCGGCGGTCCAGAAGGACGGAAGCATTCTGGTGTATGGCCACATTTATAAGCCCGCGCAGGTCGTCGTGGCCCGATTCACCGACGCCGGCATCCTGGACAAAAACTTTGGTGCGGGCACGGGCTGGCTGCAGTTCGATGCCGACCCCTTCGGGATGGCGTCCGCCTTGATCACGGATCGCACGGTGCTGTTTTTTGCAGCAGTCCGCGTCAATAATCATCACCAGTTGGGGGTTGCCAGGGGGCTTATCGCCCCGCAAGCATGACTGAGCGAACTCTGAAGAACCCATAGCTCGCCACCTTCGCCAGCGCTGTCGGGTCAACACACACCCGCGGCCGTTGCTGTCGAAGGCGGCGATCTTTCACTGCCGCTTGATAAACCCGGTCAACGCCGCCAGCGCTTCCGGCGAACGCAGCCGCTGGGTGAACAGCGCGCCCTCCTCCTCGATCACCTGGCGGATCAATTCACGATCCGGCGCCTTCATCAGTTGCTTGCTGATCCGTACCGCTTGCGGTGGCAATTCATCGAAGCGCAGCGCCATTTCCCGGGCCTTGGCCAAAGCCGCAGCGCCACTGCCCAACGCCTCACTGGCAATGCCCCACGCCGCCGCTTGCTCGCCGGTAAACCCTTCGCCGAGCAGCAACAACTGCGCCGCCCTGGCCTGACCGAGCAGGCGCGGCAGAATCAGGCTGGACGCAAACTCGGGGCACAGGCCAAGATTGACGAACGGCATGCGCAGTCGTGCGTCGCGGCTGACGTAGACCAGATCGCAATGCAGCAACAGCGTCGTGCCGATGCCCACCGCGGCCCCCGCCACGGCCGCGATCACCGGTTTGCGGCATTCGAGCAGGTTGAGCATGAAGTGAAACACCGGGCTATCGAGGTCGCTCGGCGGTTGCTGGATGAAGTCGGCAATGTCGTTGCCGGCGGTGAAGCACTCGGCACTGCCGGTGATCAGCACGGCGGTGATCGCAGGATCGCTGTCGGCCTGTTTCAGCGCCTCGGCGAGCCGGCTGTACATGGCGCGGGTCAGGGCGTTTTTCTTGTCCGGACGGTTGAAGCGCAGGGTCAGTAAACCGCGTTCGCGCTCCAGCAGGATGGCTTCGGTCATGGCATCTCTCAACAGTGCCGGGTTGCGAAGGTCAGTGAGGGTGAAGGGAGGCTGTGGCGAGGGGGTTTATCGCCGTTTGAGTGCGCAGCGCTCACAAAATCATGGGGCCACTGCGCAGCCAGGCGGGGATAAATTCTCTCGCCACAGACACTTCCACAACACAGGCCCCCTCATCAGAGGCTCTTCGAACCCATGAATATCAGCGCTTAACCGCGGGACAGAAACACATCGGCCAGCAGTTGATTGCGCGGCAGTCCGGCCAGATACAGACGCTTTGCAAAGGCATCGACACTGGCGGTTGAGCCGCAGACTAAGGCCAGGGTTTGCCGGGATACAAGGCGCAGTTGCGCCAAAGCGGCGGCTGACTCGGCCGCCGTCCACAGCTCGACACTGAGGTTTTCGCGCTGCGCGGCCAGTGCCATCAAGGGTTTGGCCAGATAGTGTTCGCTCGCCTCATGGGCCACATGAATGATGCGAATCGCGCCCTGGTGATCCTGACGCAAGGCTTCGCGCAACACCCCGAACAATGGGCCCAGGCCAGTGCCGGCGGCCAGCAGCCATAGCGGCCGGCTGTGCCAGTCCGGGTCGTAATGCAACGCGCCGCCGCGCAGTTCGCCGAGGCGCACCGGGTCGCCGATCTGCAGCCGTCGAGCGGCATCGCTGAATTCGCCGGGCTGGCGGCAGTCGAGGTGAAATTCGAGAAAGCGGTCTTCTTCCGGCAGACTCGCCAGCGAATACGGCCGGGCGATGTGATCGAGCCACAGCACCAGGTGTTGTCCGGCGCTGTAGCGCAACGGACGTTGCGGGGTCAGGCGCAGGCGCAGCACGCTGTCACTGAGCCAGTCCAGCGCCTCGACTTCGGCGGGGCGTCCGTCGGTGAGCGGATCGAAGGTGTGCACCTGCAAGTCTTCGACCACCTGACACTGACAGGCCAGCCGCCAGCCCTGCTGGCGTTGCTCGGCGCTCAAGGCGTCCGGGCGATTGTCCGCCGGCAGGCCTTGCACACATTGCACCAGACAGGCATGGCAACTGCCGGCGCGGCAGCTGTAAGGCACGGCGACACCGTTCTGATTAAGGGCGTCGAGCAGGTTGCTGCCCGCCGCCACCGACCACTGTCGTTCACCGACGCGAAGTTCAGGCATCGACATTCTCCCAGGCCGCCGCACAGCGATTGCGCCCGTCACGCTTGGCCCGGTAGAGCGCTTGATCGGCACGTTGCAAGGCGTCGTCGAGATCGTCACCCAGGCCGAGCAAGGTCATGCCCGCCGACAGGCTGAGCGAGCCCACATTCAGACCGACCAGTTCGACATCGGTGAAGGCGATGCGCAAGCGCTCGCAGCAGGCGGTCAGGCGTTCGGCGTCGCAATCGGGCAGCAGCAGCACAAATTCCTCACCACCATAACGCGCCAGCACATCGCCGTCGCGCAGACAGGCCTGAGCGACACCGGCGAATGCCTGCAACACCTGATCGCCGGCGGCATGGCCGTGCAGGTCATTAATGCGTTTGAAATGATCGAGATCGATCAGCGCCAGGCCGTGCACGACATCGCTGTCCATCGTATTGAGTTCGCGCGAGGCCAGGCGCAGAAAGTGCCGGCGGTTGAACAACCCGGTCAGCTCGTCGGTGGCAACCAGGTCTTCGAGCTGACGCATCATCCCGCGCAGGGTGTCCTGATGCGCCTGCAAGGCAAACCGGCGCTGACGCATGCGTTGGCGCGAGACTTGAACGAAGCGCGCGTACAGCACCAGCCACGCCAGCACCATGGCCAGAATGCACACCTGCAACGCGGCGAGTGCCGGCTCGCGCAGACGAAACTGATAGGCGTCCCACAGCGTGATCGTGCAAAAACTGAAGAACACCAACAGCGCACAGCGGATGAACGCCTGCCGACTGAGGTGAAACAGGCCGAACAACAGGATCAGCACGTAAAACACCAGAAACGCGCCGCGGGCTTCATCCAGATGCGCCATCAGCCAGGTCTGCCAGCCGAGCCCGAGCAGCACCTGCGCTTCGGTCAGGCTGGGGTCGGAAAAGCGCTGGTTGCGTCCGCTCCAGAACAGCGCGAACAGCGTCGCCTGACTGATCACCACCAGCGCGCTGCCAGTGGCCACGGAGCTCAGGGACTGGTCGTAATGACCGGTGAAAAACGTCAGCCACAGCAGCAGCAAAGCCAATCCATAGGTGGCCGCAGCAAGGGCGAAGCGTTTGAGCAAAAGACGTTGAATGGCGTTATGGGTCAATCGTTGACTCACCGTGCGATAAGAGGCTGACCGAGTGTCCTACTCTACAGACCGGCTGCCACTTTAGTGGCGTAGTCGATAAATGACCACCGATTTTCGGGCTCGAAAATTGACGTCAAATGCATGACCTGAAAAGCCCCTCACCCTAACCCTCTCCCGGAGGGAGAGGGGACTGACCGAGTGGTTTATCCGAGGTACGCCGACCTGAAACATCGCGCCGAACTCAGGTTTGAACAGCATGAAGATCGGACCCTTCCCTGAGTCGAACTCAGGTTTGAACAGTGTGAAGATCGGCCCCCTCGCCCCTGGGGAGAGGACTCGGGTGAGGGGATAGCTCTTGAAGTGCAAACCCGCTGTCCGATATTCGCCCACCCATGCGACCAACGAATGACTGCCGGCGCGTGTACGCCCCATCGAGGCGCGGTATACTGCCGCGCCTTTTTAGCGTCGCGCCACAGAGGGACAGCTACGAGCCGCAAGCTTCAAGCGGCAAGCTCAAGCTCAAGCTGTCCGCGTACTGCTTTAACTTGCCGCTCGAAGCTAGAAGCTTGTAGCTGCCCCACCGTTTTTTAGAGGAGCGCGACTCATGACCGTGATCAAGCAAGACGACCTGATTCAGAGCGTTGCCGACGCCCTGCAGTTCATTTCCTACTACCACCCCGTGGATTTCATCCAGGCGATGCACGAGGCCTACCTGCGCGAAGAATCGCCAGCGGCCCGTGACTCGATGGCGCAGATCCTGATCAACTCGCGCATGTGCGCCACCGGCCACCGGCCGATCTGCCAGGATACCGGCATCGTCACCGTGTTCGTGCGTGTGGGCATGGACGTACGTTGGGATGGCGCCACCATGAGCCTGGACGACATGATCAACGAAGGCGTGCGCCGCGCCTACAACCTGCCGGAAAACGTCCTGCGTGCCTCGATCCTCGCCGACCCGGCGGGCGCTCGTAAAAACACCAAGGACAACACCCCGGCAGTCATCCACTACTCCATCGTCCCGGGCAACACCGTGGAAGTGGACGTGGCGGCCAAGGGCGGCGGTTCCGAGAACAAGTCGAAAATGGCCATGCTCAACCCGTCCGACTCGATCGTCGACTGGGTACTCAAGACCGTTCCGACCATGGGCGCCGGCTGGTGCCCACCGGGCATGCTGGGCATCGGCATCGGCGGCACCGCCGAGAAAGCCGCGGTGATGGCCAAGGAAGTGTTGATGGAATCCATCGACATTCACGAGCTGAAGGCCCGTGGCCCGCAGAACCGCATTGAAGAAATGCGCCTGGAGCTGTTCGAGAAGGTCAACCAGCTGGGCATCGGCGCCCAGGGCCTTGGTGGCCTGACCACCGTGCTCGACGTGAAGATCATGGACTACCCGACTCACGCCGCTTCCCTGCCGGTGTGCATGATCCCGAACTGCGCCGCCACCCGTCACGCGCACTTCGTGCTCGACGGTACAGGTCCAGCCTCGCTGGAAGCGCCACCGCTGGACGCCTACCCGGAAATCGTCTGGGAAGCCGGCCCGTCGGCTCGCCGCGTCAACCTCGACACCCTGACCCCGGAAGACGTGCAGAGCTGGAAGCCGGGCGAAACCGTCCTGCTCAACGGCAAAATGCTCACCGGTCGCGACGCTGCGCACAAACGCATGGTCGAGATGCTGAACAAGGGTGAAACCCTGCCGGTAGACCTCAAAGGTCGCTTCATCTACTACGTCGGCCCGGTTGACCCGGTCGGTGACGAAGTGGTTGGTCCGGCTGGCCCGACCACCGCAACGCGGATGGACAAGTTCACCCGGCAGATCCTCGAGCAAACCGGCCTGTTGGGCATGATCGGCAAGTCCGAGCGCGGCCCGACCGCGATCGACGCGATCAAGGACAACAAGGCCGTGTACCTGATGGCCGTCGGTGGCGCCGCGTACCTGGTGGCTCAGGCCATCAAGAAGTCCAAGGTGCTGGCATTCGCCGAGCTCGGCATGGAAGCGATCTACGAGTTCGAGGTCAAGGACATGCCGGTCACCGTTGCGGTGGACAGCAAAGGTGAATCGGTGCACATCACCGGTCCTGCGATCTGGCAACAGAAGATCAGCGAAAGCCTGGCGGTCGAAGTGCAGTAAGCGCTTCGCCCTATGAAAACGGCCGGCTCATCCCCAGGGATGACCGGCCGTTTTTGCATGTGCAAACCCAATGCGATAAAAAACCTGCCAAAGCATACAAAATGTTCTTGCGCACCTGTCAGATCTGACAGGTTAATTCCAATGCCATTCTTGATAGCGTCAATCCATTCACGCCAACCCCGTGCGCAATGGATTCGAGCATGCCTGACCGACAAGAACTGAGCATCACCACACCTGCCATCGCCAAAAGCGCATCGCTCGCGACCATCGGTAAAAGCTGGGGCGCCGTGGGGCCGACTGGCGCGGCATCGTTCGAGCTGCCGATCCCGACCTCCCCCGGCCGGGGCTGGGATCCACAGTTTTCGCTGAGCTACAACAGTCAGAGCGGCAACGGTCCGTTCGGTCTGTCCTGGCACTTGGGCGGCGTGGGTCAGATCAGCCGCCGAACCCATAAAGGTGTGCCGCGTTACACCGATCACGACGAGATCATCGGCGTCGATGGGGAAGTGTGGATGCCAGAGCTGGACGAGGATGGCGAGCTCAAATTCCGTGAAGAAAGCACCTACAACGGCGTCAACATCGGCCCGCACAGGGTGGTGCGCTACTGGCCTCGAGTCGAAAGCGATTTTGCCTTGCGCGAGCGCTGGCAGCGCCAGACCCGAGAAGCAGATCCACCGGTATTCTGGTTGATACACGGCGCCGACGGCTCGCTACACCTTTACGGCAAGACCGAAGCCACACGGCTCGCCGATCCTGAGGCCCCAGGGCGAATCGCCAGCTGGTTGCTGTGCGAAAGCATGAACGCCCGTGGCGAACACATCTGTTTTGAATACAAGGCCGATGATCAGGATCCCGACCCGGTGCATGACTACCGTGCCCAGCGCTATCTGCGCCGTGTGTGCTACGGCAACTTCACCGCCAGCAGCCATCTGTACAGCTGGACGATCGACAATCCCGCCGAACTCGACTGGCACTTTCAGTTGCTGTTCGATTACGGCGAGCGCAGCACCGCGCTGGCCGATGTACCGGACTACGATGGCGCAACGGTGCAACCCTGGCTCACGCGCCAGGACCCGTTTTCGACCTACGGCCGAGGCTTTGAACTGGCGACCCGCCGGCTGTGCCGGCAAGTCCTGATGTTTCATCGTTTCAGCGATGACCCGGCGATCAGGCCAGCGCTGGTGCGTCGCCTGTTGCTGGAATATTCGACGCCTTCCAGCGACTGGTCTTTCAGCCAGATCAGCGCCGCCCACTATCAGTCTTATGATGCCAGTGGCGGCGTCGAAAACAGCCCGCCCGTGGAGTTCGAATATTCAACGTTCGACATCAATCGCACCCCCACACGCCTGCTCGAAACCGATAACCAACCCGGTGTGGAAGACGGCGGTTTCTACCAGTGCGTTGACCTTTATGGCGAAGGCGTGCCGGGTTTTTTGTGTCGCTATGATCAGTGCTGGTATTACCGTGAGCCACTGCGCCAAACCTCAGGCACCGATGAAATCGGCTACGGGCCATGGCAGGCGCTGGACAACATTCCGTTGGGCGATCGCAAGCGCCCGGTGCAACAACTGCTGACGGACCTGACCGGCGATGGCCGCCTCGACTGGATCAGCGCGCAACCGGGTATCAGTGCGTTTCGCGCACTCAATGCACAGCGTGAATTCGCCGACTTCGTCCCGTTCAATGCATTTCCACTGGAGTTTTTCCACACGCTGTCGCAACTCGGTGATCTGAGCGGTGACGGGCTCAGTTCACTGGGGTTGATCGGGCCGACCTCGGTGCGTCTCTATGCCAACCGACGTGAGGAAGGCTTCGCCCCCGGCGAAGAAGTGCTGCATGTGCCCGTTGATGACCACCTGCCGTTGTTCAGCAACTCGCCCACTGAACTGGTGCTGCTGGGCAACCTGCTCGGCAGCGACATGCCTGAGCTGTGCCGTATCCGTCATGACGAAATCAAATGCTGGCCGAACCTGGGGCACGGCAGGTTTGGCGAAGGCCGGGTGATCAGCGCCCTGCCCTTTGAGTACGAAACGTTCGATGCAGCGCGGGTACGCATCGCCGACCTCGATGGCAGCGGCGCCCCTGCGCTGATTTATCTGCAATCGCAGGGGTTCGAGATCTACCGCAACCGTGGCGGGAACGGGCTGGAACAAACGCCGATCAGCGTGCCATGGCCTGAAGGCGTGCGCTACGACCGTTCAAACCAGGTCAGTTTCGCCGACCTGCAAGGGCTTGGCTGCGCAAGCCTGATCCTGACGGTGCCACACATCACGCCGCAGCACTGGCGCTACGATTTCGTCGCCGCCAAACCCTATCTGCTGACCGCGAGCAACAACAACATGGGGTGTAGCGCCAGCGTGGTTTATCGCAGTTCGGCGCAAGAGTGGCTGGATGAGAAACAACGCACACTGGCACTCAAACAACTGCCGATCTGTCATTTGCCGTTTGCCGTGGCCGTGGTCAAACAGCAACGGCAACTGGATGAAATCACCGGCAATTGCCTGACCCAGAACTTCCTTTATCGCGAGGGCGTCTACGATGCCAGAGAGCGTGAGTTCCGCGGGTTCGGCCAGTTGCAACAGACCGACAGCGAACGTGCCGGCGCCGATGACGAGAGCGGTTTTACGGCGCCGGTACGGGTCTGTACCTGGTTTCACACCGGACAATCCATGGATCGTTCGCGTGCGCCCTATTTCAATGGTGATCACCAGGCATGGCCGCTGGGCAACACCCTGTTCAGCCGCTATCACGTCACCGACGAATGCGATGAAACCATCACGCCGCATGATGCCGACACCGAGTACGAAATCGCTCGGGCACTGGTGGGGTCGGTCATTCGCAGCGAAACCTACGCCGAGGACGGCTTCGATGCCCCGGGCATTGCCAGCCCTTATGCGGTGCAGGAGAACCGCTACCTGGTGCGCGAAGTCCGCGCCCGAGGCCAATACGCCTCAGCGGTAATGCTGCCGCTGGTGCTGGAAAGCATCAGCTACCAGTACGACACATTCATCGACGATCCGCTGTGCCGCCACGACCTCAATCTGCGCTGGGACGCCCACGGTTTGTCCACCCATGCACTGACCGTCAACTACGCGCGGCGCCTGACCGAATCGGACACACCGCCGTTCACCGATGTGGATGAGCAACAGTGGTGGCGCGATGCACACGATGCAGCGCAGCAATCCTTCTATCTGAGCGAAACACGCTCGACGTTCATTGACCTGACTGACCAGCCGCAGCAGTGGCGGCTCGGTTTGCCGTGGCAACAGCGCAGCAATGCACTGGTGTTGCCCAAAGGCTCGCTACCGCAAGGTTTGACAGCGCAACAGGTCAGTTATGAGGACATGATCGCGCATCAGGATTCGGCCTACTGGGATGAACAGCGGGTACTGACAACGCAGTCAGTGCAACGTTACGTGAAGCCCGATGGGACGCTGCTCGATGACGGGCAGGCCGATTTTGTCGCACTTGCCGGGCCACTGGAGCTGGCGCAGTTGGACAAGACCGCGCTGCAGGCTTACGACGTTTTACCGCCGCCCTTCGATATCCGCGACGAACTGAAGAGAATCGGTTACACCGCGATGCCGCTGTTGTTTGAGATCGAGCCGCCCATCGATGCCGAACAAGACCTCTGGTCGGCGCACTTCGGCTACGCCACTTATGCCGACCTCAGCGGTTTCTACAAAGTGCGCAGCTACCGCGAAACGCTCAGCCATGGCGCGACCCAAGCCGAATACGACGACTTCAACCTGGCGATCATCCGCGTCGAGCTGCCGGATCACTGCACCACGCACATCGAGTACGACTACCACGCCCTGCTGCCGCAGCGCATCGTCGACGCCAATGAAAATATTGAAGAAGTGATTTACGAGCCTTCCGGACAGCCGCTGGCCAGCAGTTTTCACGGCACCGAGCGCGGCGTCGCCGCAGGTTTCAAGTCCCTGAGCGAATTTATCCGGCCAGAAGATCATCGCCCGGACCCGGCCATTGAAGCCCCCGAAGACGCGGTGCAAAAAGCCGCGAGCACGCTGCGCAAGGACTTGTTCAGCTGGATGGGCCAAGTGCCGGCGGGCGCAGTTGCACTCCCCGAATGGGTCGCCCGGGGATACGTGCTGCCCAGCGGGCATATTCGTGCCAGTGCTCGCCGGCAACTGGCGCAGCGCACGGTGCTGACCGCTGCGGAACAGGCGTTGCGCGAAGTCATCGCCAGTGCTCACCGCGAACCGGTGCACAGCGTGATGCTCAGCGCCGATCGCTACCCTGACGACGAAATTCCGGCACAGATCCAGATCATCAAAGCCTGCGTCGACGGCTTCGGCCGGGCCCTGCAAACCCAGCAACGGGTCGATCCGGGCAAGGCGTATGCGGTCGACGCCGACGGCGCGCTGATCGTCGAGGATGGCCAGTTCGTGGAAGTCGACGCCGACCCGCGCTGGCGTATCAGCGAGCGTGTCGAATACAACAACAAGGGCTTGCCGGTGCGTCAGTTCCGGCCGTTTTTCGCCGACACCCATGGCTACGTCAATGACCAGTCACTGCGAGAGCTCGGCTATTTCGATCAACTGTTCTATGACCCGTTGGGCCGGTCCATCAAGCTGATCAATGCGCGTGGCGACTTTTCCCGCGAAACCTACCACCCCTGGTACCGCGCCAGCGAAGACTTCAACGACACCGCCGAGCCGTCACCGCCCGCCAGGTCGCCACGCTCATGACTGCCAATGTGCATCGACGCACGCCGGCGCTGGCCGTGAACGATGCTCGCGGCCTGCCGGTGCGACAGGTGGCCTACCTGCGCACGGTGGTGGATGACACGCCCGCAGCCTTGGCCAGCCGCCAGCATCACGACCCCGCAGGACGGCTGATCGAGCAATGGGATCCGCGCCTTTCAGTGCCCTGTCGGGTTTCGGTTCCCGGCCTCGACGGCTCAGCGCTCAAGTCCGACAGCGTCGACGCCGGCTGGCGCCTTCACCTGCCCGGTCTGGCCGGCGAGCCGTTGCAACGCTGGGACGAGCGCGGTACGCGTTGGCGCACGACCTTCGATGAGCAACTACGGGTGATCGCACTCAGCGAAAACGACGAGGCTGATGTCGATGTGTTTACCTACGCCGATGCCAGCGCCGATGCTGCTCACAATCGGCGCGGCCAGCTGCTGACACAAAAAGATCGCTCGGGCACGCTAAGCACGGACAGCTTCGCCCTCACCCGCCAGGCGCTGACGCAGACCCGGACCTTCGAGGATGGCGAAACCTTCACCAGTCAATGGCGGTTCAGCCCGCTCGGTGCGCTACTGGAGCAGACCGATGCCGGCGGCCATCGGCAACGCTCAAGCTACGGCCTGGCCGGACAGCTCAAACAAGTGCATCTGCGTGTCAGCGGCAAGACTGACTGGCAGCCGGTGTTGCTGGATATGCAGTACAACGCTGCCACGCAGATCATCGAGCAACTGGCCGGCAACCGGGTGCGCAGCCGCTGGACCTACGCCTTGGCGGACGGGCGTCTGCACACTCAGTCGAGCCGCAAGGAGGCCGGCGAGGTTCTACAGGACTTCGAATACTTTCACGACCGGGTCGGCAATATCAGCCGCATCGAAGATCACGCGTTCCAGCCCGTTTACTTCGCCAACCAGCTCGTCAATGGCCACCGTGATTTCAGCTACGACTCGCTCTATCGGTTGACTCGCGCCACGGGGTACGACGACGCCCCGCCCTCAGACATTCCCGGTCTGCCACAGCCGGGCGATCCGAACAATCGCCTCAACTACACCCAGACGTACCAGTATGACTGCGGCGGCAACCTCATCGAACTGCGCCATGCGCGGGCCACGAATGCCTACACCCGGACGATGCGCATCGACCCACAGAGCAATCGCGGGGTGCGCTGGAAACCGGGCGATCCGGAGCCGGTGTTCGATAGGCTGTTCGACGGCCATGGCAATCAACAAGCCGTGCAGCCCGGCCAGAACCTGCAATGGAATGTTCGCGACGAACTGCAACAGGTGATCCTGATCCCCCGCGAAAACCAGCGCAGTGACGCTGAGCACTACACCTACAGTCAGGGCGCGCGGGTGCTCAAATACCACGAGACTTTCACCGCAACCGCCGAACACTTTCAGCAGGTGCGCTACCTGCCAGGGCTGGAAATCCGCACCAGAGACAACGGTGAAGAGTTGCACGTCATCAGTCTCGTTCACGCGCGCTGCCTGCACTGGGCGCAGAAAAAGCCCAAAGACGCCGACGCCGACCAACTGCGTTACAGCCTCGACGATCACCTCGGTTCCTGTGTCATGGAACTCGATCAACAGGCCGGGCTGATCAACCACGAGGGCTATTACCCTTTTGGCGAAACGGCGTGGATGGTCGGCGAGCATGAGGTCGAGGTGAGCTACAAATTCATCCGTTATTCCGGCAAAGAAATGGATGTCAGCGGTTTGTACTACTACGGCGCGCGCTATTACGCGCCGTGGTTGCAGCGCTGGGTCAGTGCGGACACAGAGCAGGCAGATGGCCCGAATCTTTATGCGTTTGTGGGCAATAACCCGATGCGCTACATCGATCCTGACGGCAACGCGCGTGCGGAAACCCTGATTATGGTGACGTCGGAATTTATTTCAGTCATCAATGCTTATTCCACACAGGTAGTGGACCAGCTGCATAACATCCTCCATCCGCTTGGCCTCAACAGAACCATGGTACTGAGCCTGGTCGTCGAAACTGGGTATTGGTATACAGCCACCACAAAGGGTGGAAGTCTCGGCAGCGGATTTGTCGACGGCATTATTCCGCCTCCGACTGAAGTCGCCGCCTATCCGACGGTCGGGGGAGTTTCCGGCGGCAATGCCGCCGGCGATCTCGCAGCGAAAATGCTCGATCCGGTGACGGAAAGTGTCGGGATCAATTTAGGTCCACTGATTCCGCAGACCTCGCAAATGTCTGTCAGCGCCATTGACAAAAGTTTGGGCATTGACCGCCCTGTCAAAGAGATCGAATCGTGGAAAGACATAAAGAGCGAATTGATAAACCCGGCGCTCAACGCCGTACTCAACCCTGAGTTCCTCATCGGCAGGGTGCTTGGCGCAGCGATATCGATCGTCCCGCACTTTCTGAGTCTGTTTAAAAAAGCGCAGGATGCCGAGGACATCAAAAACCGGCTTGACCCAGCGAAAATCGAAAAAATCGAGAACATGCTTAATGAATGGAAAACCGCAGTAGAGCAACGCGCAGGCTGGGCAGAGAGCGCATTTGACGTGCTGGGCACTGACGTCATTTTGCCCGCCGAGATGCTGCCCAACGTGACCCATATGACCTCCGGGCAACGGTTGGCGCCGATCACTCGCGCGGGCATGCGCCAACAAACCAATGCCGCCTTGCGCCACATTTCACGCGCCCAGGCGATGGTCGGCTGGTACAAGGAAATGGGCACCACGGACAATCAGTTTTTGCTGAAGCAGGCGCGAGCCAACAAGAAAAAGGCGGCCTGATATGGCACTGTCCGAGCTTGCGAGGATGACCCCTTCAGTGCATTGGCATACGCCGACGCTGCGCGCCCATGACCCCAGAACGCTACCGGTCAGCGACGTCGCGTACTTGCGCAATGCGGCCGGTGATGACACTGAGCGCCAGACCACTCGCCGCCAGCACGACACTGCCGGGCGCCTGGTAAAACAGTGGGATCCGCGCTTGCCTGTGCCGTGCCTGACCACGGTTTACCGCCTCGACGGCGAGGCGCTGAAAACAGACAGCGTCGACGCCGGCTGGCGCCTGACCTTGCCGGGGCTTGCCGCCGAACCACTGCAGCGCTGGAGCGAACGCGGCGACCATTGGCGCACGACATTCGATGAACAACTGCGGGTGCTGGCGCTCGCCGAAAACGACCAGCCCGATGTCGATGTATTCATCTATGCCGACGCTACGGCTGACGCCGGACACAACCTGCGCGGCCAGTTACACACACTGAAGGATCGCTCGGGCACGCTGCACACAGGCAGCTTTGCCCTCAGCGGCCAGCCTCTGCAAGAGCGCCGTACCTTTCACGATGACCAGGCATTCACCCATGACCGGGTGCTCAGCCCGCTCGGCACGTTACTCGAACAGACCGACGCCGGCGGTCATCGGCAACGTTCCCGCTACGGCGTGGCCGGACAACTCAAACAGGTCCAGCTGCAACTGAAAAATCAAACCACATGGCTACCGGTACTGCTCGCTGCGCAATACAACGCGGCCGCACAGATCGTTGAGCAACGGGCCGGCAATGATGTCATCAGCCAGTGGATCTATGACCCTGCCGATGGCCGTCTGCGAAGACAATCGGCGCAGAAACAAGCACAGGCACCCCTGCAGGATTTCGTATACGTTTACGACGCCATGGGTAACATCACCCGCATCGACGACCACGCGTTTACCCCGAGTCATTTCGCCAATCAGCGCGTCGATGGCCGTCGCCATTTCAGCTACGACTCGCTGTATCGGCTGACCAGCGCGAGCGGCTACGACGATGGCCCGCTCACCGACATTCCCGGCCTGCCAACCCCGACCGATCCGATCAACCGCCTCAATTACACCCAGAGCTACCGGTACGACGCCGGTAACAACCTCATCGAACTCAAACATGTCCGGGCCGGTGCCAATCACACGCAACAGTTGAGCATTGATCCGCACAGCAACCGCGGCGTGCGCTGGGCGCCGGGGCAACCGGTTCCGGATTTCGACACACTGTTCGACCGCCATGGCAATCAGCAAGCCGTGCAACCGGGGCAAGCCCTGCACTGGAACGCGCGCGATGAATTGACCCGCGTCACCCTGATCCACCGCGAGGACGGTCGCCACGACGCCGAGCATTACCGCTACAGCCAGGGCCTGCGCGTGTTCAAGCGCCACCAGACTTACACGGCCAACACTGAGCACTTTCATCAAGTGCGCTACCTGCCGGGGCTGGAAATCCGCACCCGCGACAATGGCGAAGAACTGCACGTCATCAGCGTCGGTAACGCACGCTGCCTGCATTGGGCACAGAACAAGCCCAAAGGCGTCGACGACGATCAACTGCGCTATAGCCTCGACGACCATCTCGGCTCCTGCGTGATGGAACTCGATCAGCAGGCACAGATCATCAGCCACGAAGGGTATTACCCGTTTGGCGCCACCGCCTGGATGCTCAAGTACCCGGCAGACGGGATCGACTACAAAACCGTGCGTTACTCAGGCAAGGAGATGGATGTCAGTGGTTTGTATTACTACGGTGCGCGCTACTACGCGCCATGGCTGCAGCGCTGGCTCAGCGCCGATCCGGCGGGAGCCGTCGACGGGTTGAATCTGTATGGATTCGTCGGCAATAACCCGCTGGTCTTCATTGATAACGACGGCACCAGCAAAGACACGCCTGACAATGACCGACAGGACATCGAAGACTACACAAAAGTGCTGGATACCTTGGGAATCGAGATGCAGGCCATGGATGTTCAACTGAACAACCTGTTCAGCAACGCGAGTATCGGAAAACGCTTTGCGGTGAACACTGCCTATCACCTGACAAAAGCGGGTGCGAGTACAAGCGCTGCCGCTCTGGTTTCCAGTATTGCTCCCAACGTGCCTTTTGTCCCAACGATAGCCAGTACTATCGTGAGTAAAGTTGTGGAGAAGCTGAGTATTTACAAAAACTTCTCGACCCCCATTTTGCCTGACCCTCGGAAAATCAATCCAGAAAGCCTGCATACCGAAGCCACGGTGGGTGTATTGAACCGACCGCTGCAATTCGCCAAAAAATTTGTCATGGGTTACGACCCACGCAGCGGGCAGGGAAGAAAACAAATCGCTTCAGTCGTCACTTCAACAGCACTTGGGCACGTGGGCGTGCCCGCTGCAAGTGACCTGATGGCAATCGCCCAATCAGGGAGCGATGTCGCTGCCGCAGTGGTGGGCCTGCAAGACTCGACCATCGACGATTTAGAGCGAGGTCTCGGCCTGATTATCGACCTCCTGAATCAGGACCGAATTGAAGTCAACGCCGCGTTCGCTCGATTGGAGTTCAACGAATTCTATTCCGAAGGTGTTCTCGGATCATTGAATTACGCCTACGACATGCTCACAAAAAATGTTGGCACCAGCCAGGGCGGGATGATCCGTCGGGATGAGATTCAAGCGCAAATATCGGTACGAATCGCACAAGCCAATCGCAACCTTGAACTGATTGGAAGGTATCGCCAGTACAACGCACAACGAGCAGCCTAGAACACGGGGATCGCAGCCCCCACAACATCCGGGAGCAACGGCAGGCGAAGGGATTACTGGAACCAGCATATGAATAAAACACCGCACTTTCGTACGCCCGACCTGTACATCCATGATCCTCGGACCTTGCCGGTGAAGCGTGTAGCGTACTTTCGTCAGGTAGCGGATGGCGTAGTGGAACGTCTTGTTACCTGCCAGCACCACAATGCAGCGGGACAGTTAGTCGAACAGTGGGATCCGCGGCTACCGCGGGCTAGCCTCGTCACGTATTACAGCTTGCCCGGCACACCTTTGAAAATCGACAGCGTTGACGCCGGATGGCGTCTGCACCTTGCCGGGATGGCCGGTGAAGTGCTGGATCGCTGGGATGCACGCGGCAGTCATTGGCGCATGCGCTACGACCGTCAGTTGCGTGTCGTGGCGGTCGCAGAAAACGACGAGGTGGATGTCGAAATATTTACCTACGCCGATTCCACGGCTGACCCCGGGCACAATCTGCGCGGACAACGGCAGGAACAGACTGATCCGTCAGGCACACTGCGCCTGCCCAGCTACAGCTTGTCCGGTCAGGCACTGGAGCAAACCCGCCGCTTTCATGATGCCGAGGCATTCACCACGCGCCACGCCTTCAGCCCCTTGGGCGCAGCATTGGAGCAAATCGACGCCGCGGGTCACCGGCAACAATGGCGCTACGACCTCTCGGGGCAACTCAAACAGGTCCAGCTGCAACTGAAAGATCAAACCACATGGCGGCCGGTACTGCTCGCTGCGCAATACAACGCGGCTGCACAGATCGTTGAGCAACGGGGCGGCAATGATGTCATTTGCCAGTGGAGCTACGATCCTGCCGATGGCCGTCTGCGAAGACAATCGGCGCAGAAACAAGCGCAGGCGCCCCTGCAGGATTTCGAATACGTTTACGACGCCATGGGTAACATCACCCGCATCGACGACCACGCGTTTACCCCGAGTCATTTCGCCAATCAGCGCGTCGATGGCCGTCGCCATTTCAGCTACGACTCGCTGTATCGGCTGACCAGCGCCAGCGGCTACGACGATGGCCCGCTCACCGACATTCCCGGCCTGCCAACCCCGACCGATCCGATCAACCGCCTCAATTACACCCAGAGCTACCGGTACGACGCCGGTAACAACCTCATCGAACTCAAACATGTCCGGGCCGGCGCCAATCACACGCAACAGTTGAGCATTGACCCACACAGCAACCGCGGCGTGCGCTGGGCGCAGGGGCAACCGGTTCCGGATTTCGACACACTGTTCGACCGCCATGGCAATCAGCAAGCCGTGCAACCGGGGCAAGCCCTGCACTGGAACGCGCGCGATGAATTGACCAGCGTCACCCTGATCCACCGCGAGGACGGTCGCCACGACGCCGAGCATTACCGCTACAGCCAGGGCCTGCGCGTGTTCAAGCGCCACCAGACTTATACGGCCAACACTGAACACTTTCATCAAGTGCGCTACCTGCCGGGACTGGAAATCCGCACCCGCGACAATGGCGAAGAACTGCACGTCATCAGCGTCGGTAACGCACGCTGCCTGCATTGGGCACAGAACAAACCCAAGGGCGTCGACGACGATCAACTGCGCTACAGCCTCGACGACCACCTCGGCTCCTGCGTGATGGAACTCGATCAGCAGGCACAGATCATCAGCCACGAAGGGTATTACCCGTTTGGCGCCACCGCCTGGATGCTCAAGTACCCGGCAGACGGGATCGACTATAAAACCGTGCGTTACTCAGGCAAGGAGATGGATGTCAGCGGTTTGTATTACTACGGTGCGCGCTACTACGCGCCATGGCTGCAGCGCTGGCTCAGTGCCGATCCGGCGGGAGCCGTCGACGGGTTGAATCTGTATGGATTCGTCGGCAACAACCCGATTGTCCATGTCGACCAGACAGGCACGTCCAAAGTCATTTTCAACCTGGTCAAGAAAGCCGTCGGGCTATTCGATAAAGCCAAAACGGCGGCAGACCAGCTACACAATCTAACCCGCGAATTCGATGGCCTGGTTCCCGAAGGCGCCGACATTGAAGAACTGCGCAAGAGCATGACGTTCGGCAAGTTCATCAAGTCCAGGCCCGGCATCAAATCGGTCTTTTATGGAGTCGGCAAAGGTATCGCCATTGGCAGCGTCATCTGCACTGCGGTCCCTGGGATCGGCAATGCCATCGGTACAGGCGTCGGAGCGATCGTCGGTGCAATCGTTTTCCCGTTGCTGCGTTACCACTTTTTCAAGAAGGGTTTGAAACTGGCGCAAACGCTGCACACGCAGGAACTCAAGGATGGCCTCAATACAGCAGGCGAGACGGTGTCCAGCGTGGTCGACGGTGCAAAAGACCTGATCAACGGGGGGGCAGCCCTGATCGACGGCATCAAGAATTTCACCGACAACCTCAACACCTACGCGGCACCTGTTCAGGATCTGTTCTATGCGCAACTGAGGGCACTGGACGCTGAAAAGCAACGTCAGGTATTGAAGCTGGCGAGGACCGGTCTCGATCCGTTCGACGCCATCGACAAGGTCATGGAGACCGCTCAGGCGCTACTCGACGCTCCCGGCGCGGCAGTGGGCGTGAGCGAACGCCTGCAACAACTGGAGCGCTCGATCGCCGACGAACCGAGACCCAGACCCATCCCGAAACCCCGGTTGAATCTGCCACGCCGGCAAAGTCAGCTTGAAACGTTTGTGTGACCCGTATGGCCGGCGCGAACAGCGCGCCGGACCCGTCCGGCCCATGCTATCTTGCCCGCCCGACCTGCCATCCATCTGCCCAGCATGCTGCCGACTTCCCGTACCTTGCGTCTGTCGTTGTATACCCTGCTGATCATCGCCGGCGCGGCCATTGCCGCAACGCTTGCCATCCGCCACGCCGAGCGCCAGGCGCTGGAAGAAGACGCCGCCCGCGCCAATCAGCAACTGGTGCTCTACGCCAACTCGTTGCACACCCTGATCGACCGCTACCGTGCCCTGCCTGCGGTGCTGGCGCTGGATCCGCAGTTGCGTGCGGCGCTGGCCGGTCCCGTGGATGCCGAGGAACAATCGGCGCTGAATCTGAAACTGGAAAAGATCAACGGCGCGGCGCAGTCCTCGACCCTTGAACTGCTCGATCACACGGGCCTCGCCGTAGCGGCCAGCAACTGGCGTCTGCCGAGCAGTTACGTCGGTCACAACTACGGTTTCCGTCCTTACTTCAACCAGACCCGCACCCAGGGCAGCGGGCGCTTTTATGCGGTAGGCGTGACCAGCGGCATTCCCGGTTATTTCCTCTCCAGCGCCGTGCTGGGCGACAAGGACGAGTTCCTCGGGGCGATGGTGGTCAAGCTGGAATTCCCTGAACTTGAGCGCGAATGGAGTCAGGGCACAGACACCCTGCTGGTCAGCGATGCCCGCGGCATCGTCTTTATCGCCAACCAGCCCGGCTGGCGCTATCGCTCGTTGCGGACGTTGAACAGCGCCGATCTGGCCGAGATCAAGGCCACCCGTCAGTACGATAAACAGGCGCTCGTACCCTTGACGCATCTGTCGCTGCGGCGCTTCGATGACAACAGCGATCTGCGCCGGGTCGAAGGTCCGCAAGGCACTGCGGATTATCTCTGGGAATCGCTGCCGCTCAGCACCGAAGGCTGGACCCTGCATCTGTTGCGACGCCCGCAAGTGGCATTCGAAGACCTGCGCAACGCCGGCCTGGCCGCCGCCGGAGTGTGGCTGGCGCTGGTGTTTCTGCTGCTGTTCCTCAACCAGCGCTGGCGTCTGGCGAAGTTGCGCCAGCGCAGCCGTGAAGAGCTTGAACAGTTAGTCGAAGAGCGCACCCGAGACCTGCGCACCGCGCAAGAGGGGCTGGTGCAATCGGCGAAACTCGCCGCACTCGGGCAAATGTCCGCCGCCCTCGCCCACGAGATCAATCAGCCGCTGACCGCTCAGCGCATGCAACTGGCGACCCTGCGCCTGCTGCTCGATCATGGCCGCGTCGACGACGCCTACAAGGCGCTCAAACCGGTGGACGAGATGCTCACGCGCATGGCCGCCCTCACCGGGCACCTGAAAACCTTCGCGCGCAAAAGCCCAAGCGGGTTGCGCGAGCGGCTGGATCTGGCGACGGTGGTCGATCAGTCGCTGCAGTTGCTCGATGCGCGGCTGCGTGACGAACAGGTCAGCCTGGTGCTGCACCTGACCCGCCCGGCGTGGATGCGCGGCGATGCCATCCGTCTCGAACAGGTGCTGATCAACCTGCTGCGCAACGCCCTCGATGCAATGCACGGCAAACCGTGCAAGCGCCTGGAAATCCGCCTGCAAGCCGATGAACAGTTGTGGCGCTTGAGCGTGATCGACAACGGCGGCGGGATTGCCGAAGAACACCTGAGCCAGGTGTTCGATCCGTTCTTCACCACCAAACCGGTGGGCGACGGACTGGGGCTTGGACTGGCGGTCTCGTTTGCCATCGTGCATGAATCCGGCGGCCGCCTGAGCGTCGAGAATGGTGACAGTGGCGCGGTGTTCACCCTGACTTTGCCGATCGATCTGGAGGCGCATATCTGATGCTCAACTCAGTGATGGTGGTCGATGACGAAAGCAGCATTCGCAACGCCGTCGAACAGTGGCTGAGCCTGTCGGGATTCGACGTGCAGCTGTTCAGCCGCGCCGAAGAATGCCTCGCCGCCCTGCCCGCGCACTTTGCCGGGGTGATCCTCAGCGACGTGCGCATGCCCGGTATGGACGGCCTGGCGTTATTGGCCGACGTGCAGAAGCGCGATGCCGATCTGCCGGTGATTCTGCTCACGGGGCACGGCGATGTGCCCATGGCCGTCGAAGCGATGCGCGATGGCGCCTACGACTTTCTGGAGAAACCGTTCAGCCCGGAAACCCTGCTCGGCAGCCTGCGCCGCGCCTTGGAGAAACGTCGGCTGGTGCTGGAAAACCGCGCCCTGCACGAGCTGGCCGATCACCGCGCCCGACTCGACGCGACACTACTCGGCGTGTCCCGTGGCCTGCAGACCTTGCGTCGGCAAGTGCTGGAGCTGGCCGCGTTGCCGGTCAACGTGTTGATCCGTGGCGAGACTGGCAGCGGCAAGGAACTGGTTGCGCGTTGCCTGCATGATTTTGGCTCCCGAGCGGACAAACCCTTCGTCGCCCTCAATTGCGCGGCGATCCCTGAACAGTTGTTCGAGGCCGAACTGTTCGGCCACGAGAGCGGTGCCTTCACCGGTGCATCGGGCAAGCGCATCGGCAAACTCGAATACGCCGATGGCGGCACGCTGTTCCTCGATGAAATCGAAAGCATGCCGCTGGCCCAACAGGTGAAACTGTTGCGGGTGCTGCAGGAGCAGAAACTCGAACGCCTGGGCTCGAACCAGAGCATTCGCGTGGATCTGCGCATTGTCGCGGCGACCAAACCCGACCTGCTCGACGAAGCCCGGGCCGGACGTTTTCGGGAAGACCTGGCGTATCGCCTGAACGTCGCCGAACTGCGTTTACCGCCGTTGCGTGATCGTCGCGAAGACATTCCGTTGTTGTTCGACAACTTCGCCCAAAGCGCCGCGCAGCGCCTGGGGCGAACGTTTGCGCCATTGAGCGGCGCGCAGTTGAGTCACCTGCTCAGCCATGACTGGCCGGGGAATGTGCGCGAACTGGCCAACGTTGCCGAACGCCAGGTGCTGGGGCTGGATGAGCCGGTGCAAGGAATCGATCCGGGCCAGTCCCTCGCCGCGCAGCAGGAAGCGTTTGAAGCGCAGTGTCTGCGCGCGGCATTGACCCGGCATAGGGGCGATGTGAAAGCGGTGCTCGAAGAACTGCAACTGCCGCGCCGCACGTTCAATGAAAAGATGCAGCGACATGGGTTGAGCCGGGAGATGTTTTTGGCTGAATGAGGCTGGGTCGGGATTTTTGGTGTGGCCGGGATCCATCCCCCTCACCCCAGCCCTCTCCCCCAAGGGGTAGAGGGAAAGGGAGCCGATCTTTGTGCTATTCAAAACCTGAGTTCGACTCGATATCTCAGGCCGGTGCACCTCGAACAATCCACTCGGTCAGTTCCCTCTCCCTCCGGGAGAGGGCCAGGGTGAGGGGCTTCTGATCTTCGCCCCAATGAGCGGAAATCCGCTCATCAAACCAAATCTTTCGGCGATATCCCGCTCACTCAATCCCGTCACCCCCTCTAAACCGGCCCTCCCCCCGTTGGCACAGCTCCTGCTACAGCCCCCGCAGGCTGCGTTTCGACGCGCTCCACAAAAACAATTAAACGAAGGATCCTTCAATGGATAACTCCAACGCCCTGCCTCTTGGGTCGGCGGCCGTGCCGGCCAAAGAAAAAACCACAGCCAGCCGGATCAAATCGATCTTCAGCGGTTCTGTCGGCAACATGGTCGAGTGGTACGACTGGTATGTGTATGCCGCCTTCTCGCTGTACTTCGCCAAAACCTTTTTCCCCGCCGGTTCCTCCACCGCGCAACTGATGAACACCGCCGCGATCTTCGCCGTGGGTTTTCTGATGCGTCCGATCGGTGGCTGGCTGATGGGCCTGTACGCTGACAAGGTCGGCCGCAAGAAAGCCCTGATGGCCTCGGTCTACCTGATGTGCTTCGGCTCGCTGCTGATCGCCCTCAGCCCGAACTACGAAACCATCGGTATCGGCGCGCCGATCCTGCTGGTGTTCGCCCGTCTGCTGCAAGGCCTGTCGGTCGGTGGCGAATACGGCACCTCGGCGACCTATCTCTCGGAGATGGCGACCAAGGAACGTCGCGGCTTCTTCTCCAGTTTCCAGTACGTGACCCTGATCTCCGGCCAGCTCATCGCGCTGGGCGTGTTGATCGTGCTGCAGAACGTGCTGACCACCGAGCAACTGTACGCGTGGGGCTGGCGTATTCCGTTCGCCATCGGCGCGCTGTGTGCCATCGTGGCGCTGTATCTGCGTCGCGGCATGGAAGAAACCGAGTCGTTCACCAAGAAAGAAAAGTCCAAGGAAAGCGCGATGCGCACCTTGATGCGCCACCCGAAAGAGCTGTTGACCGTGGTCGGCCTGACCATGGGCGGCACCCTGGCGTTCTACACCTACACCACCTACATGCAGAAATACCTGGTGAACACCGTCGGCATGAGCATCTCCGACTCGACCACCATTTCTGCCGCCACGCTGTTCCTGTTCATGTGCCTGCAACCGATCATTGGCGGCCTGTCCGATAAAATCGGTCGGCGTCCGATCCTGATCGCCTTCGGCGTGTTGGGGACGATCTTCACCGTGCCGATCCTGATGACCTTGCACACGATTCAGAGCTGGTGGGGCGCGTTCTTCCTGATCATGGCGGCGCTGATCATCGTCAGCGGCTACACCTCGATCAACGCAGTGGTGAAAGCCGAATTGTTCCCGACCGAAATCCGCGCGCTGGGCGTTGGCCTGCCGTACGCACTGACCGTGTCGATCTTCGGCGGTACCGCCGAATACATCGCGCTGTGGTTCAAGAGCATCGGCATGGAGACCGGTTACTACTGGTACGTGACGGCGTGCATCGCGGTGTCGTTGCTGGTGTACATCACCATGAAAGACACCCAGAAGCACTCGCGGATCGTGACTGACTGACCGGTGTAGATTCAGTCACCATTGTGGTGATTGTTCTGGCCCCTTCGCGAGCAAGCTCGCTCCCACAGTGGTCGGTGGTGTTCACATATTCTGTGGGCACCCCATTACCCTGTGGGAGCGAGCTTGCTCGCGAATGAGGTCAACTCGGTATTAAGTCAACTCGGCAACCTGCTGCTTGCCATAGCGCTTCTGCGCATACGACGCCCCGACAATCATCACCAGAAGAATCCCCGCCAGCACCGCCGACGAACCGATGGTGCCAAAGTCCAGCCCGCCCTTCTCGTGGGACTTGGTCATCAAGTCACCCAAGGTCGCACCGAACGGCCGGGTCAGCACGAACGCCACCCAGAACAGCACCACCGTGGAAATCTTCGTGAAGTATTTCAGCAGCACGACCACGGCAATCGTCGAGCCGATCAGCAACGCGCCACCGGCAAACCCCAGGCCCGAATCATCTGCCAGGTAGTCACCGAGCGCAGTGCCGAGGGTGTTGGAGAACAAAATCGCCATCCAGTAGAACATCTCGCCACGGAAGGTCTGCACCTTGCTGACGTTGAGCGAATCACCGCTCAGGCGCCACGCGGCGAAGATCGCCAGCAGGATCGCAATCAGGATCATCGACCCGGTGGCATACCCCAACTCGAGGGTGCGGTCCATGAAGTCGGACATGGTGGTGCCGGCGGTGCTGGTGGACAGGATCACGATCCAGTACAGCAACGGCTTGTAGGTCTTGGCCATCAGTTGCGTAATCAGGGTCAGGACGAACACGCTGATCAGAATAAGCGAGCTGATGGCATAGCCGACATTGAGGGTCATCGACAGCAAATCCCCCGCAGTTTCCCCCAGGGTCGTCGCACAGATTTTCATGACCCAGAAGGCCAGGGTGATTTGAGGAAGTTTGTTCATTGCACGTAAGGCTCCAGTGTATGACGGCCGGTTCTTGGTTTTCTGGCCGGGGGCAGACTGGCGTTGCAGGGGTGAAAAAGCGGTCGGGAAAGTATGAAAAAACTGTCACACAGGGAAAAACAGCGATTAATCGCTGATTAATCCTGCCGCTGCATCCTGCAAACACCTGATCAATGACCTGCGCGACGCTCGCTTCGACGGCGAAAGCGATTTCGATGCGCCGGCCTTAATATCAACTTAATTGATTGTTTTTAGCATTAATTTGCGCTTTTTAATCAAATTAACTGGCGTAGCATGAAACCCATGCAAGACACACCCGCCAACGAATCTGGAGTAACCGACATGAAAACCCGACTGATCCTCGCCCTGACCCTGTCCGTACTGGCCGCCAATACCTTCGCTGCCGACGGTTCGGACAAAACCAAATCCGCCGATTTCATTTCCGGCGCCAGCGCCGCCATCGAAACCAGCCACTCGGGCACCTACGCCGCTGACGGTTCTGATAAAACCAGTCTTGGCAAAGCTGTGGCTGCCGACGGCTTCGACAAAACCGGTACCGCCAATGCCATCGCTGCCGATGGTTTCGACAAAACCGGCACCGCCAATGCCATCGCTGCCGATGGTTTCGACAAAACCGGCACCGCCAATGCCATCGCTGCCGATGGTTTCGACAAAACCGGCACCGCCAATGCCATCGCTGCCGATGGCTTCGACAAAACCGGTACTGCTGCAGCCATCAGCTGAATATCAGCAGTCCTCCAACAGCCCGGCTTCGGCCGGGCTTAGTCATTTCTGAAGCATCACAAACATCCCCTGCAGGCTCACGCCTACAGAGGATCAGCGTTTGACTGGAAATACGCGGTGCGCTCTTACACTATGGCGTCTTCAAGCATGCCCTCTTCAGGAACCCTCGCCATGTCCGATGACATCCACTTCTACGAACCCGCCAACGGCCACGGCCTGCCCCACGATCCGTTCAATGCCATCGTCGGCCCGCGCCCCATCGGCTGGATTTCTTCGCAGGATGCTCAGGGCCACTTGAACCTGGCGCCGTACAGCTTTTTCAACGCGTTCAACTACATCCCGCCGATCATTGGTTTTTCCAGCGTCGGGCGCAAAGACAGCCTGAACAACATCGAGCAGACCGGCGAGTTCGCCTGGAACCTCGCCACGCGCCCGTTGGCCGAGCAGATGAACCAGAGCTGCGCAATGGTCGCGCCGCAGGTCAACGAGTTTGAATTGGCGGGGCTGACGACGGTGGCATCAAAAGTGATTTCGGTGCCACGGGTCGCCGAAAGTCCAGTGTCCTTCGAGTGCAAGGTCACGCAGATCATTCAATTGCAGCGCGCCGACGGCGAAACCGTGCCGAGCTGGCTGATCCTTGGCGAAGTGGTCGCCGTGCATATCGCCAAGTGGCTGTTGAAGGACGGCATCTACGACACCGCCGCGGCAGAACCGATTCTGCGCGGCGGCGGACCAGCGGACTATTTTCAGTTGGGGCCTGAGGCTCTGTTCAAGATGTGGCGTCCAGGCGCCACCCAGTAACGCGTTACCAGACCAACTCGGCGTCAGCAGTGACGCCCTTGAGTTTATCCAGCTCATTGATAGCCGCCTCGTCGGCAGCGATGGCGCCGGGGAACACCTGATCACCCAGCAGTTTGTGAAAGCGTGGTGCACCGCCATCGACCAGGGCCTTGACCGCGATTGCCGCGTGATACCCCTTGTTGCCGCCCAACTCGACGGGGACGACTGCGGAGACTGCTTCGAAGTGTTCGAACTCTTTACGTGCCATGTCATACATCCCGGCTCAGACAAATAAGCCGGACATTAAACCCTCAACCGGCGAGTTTGTGTACCGGCACCGGGCACTGGCCAAGGGCTTGCGCGGCCGACACGTCCTTGAAGGTATGGAAATCCAGACTGTTGACCACCAGGTCCTGCACCAGCTCGGCGAAGATTTCCATCGACGGGCTGTTGAAATAGCGGGTCATCATTTGCTGGCTGCTCCAGAAACCGGAGACCAGCCACAACTCGGGATCACATTGCGAATGCTGCAAGGCAAAGCTCAGGCAACCGGGGGCGGCACGAGACGGCTCGATCAACGCGCTCAGGCGTACACCGAGTTCCGCCGAGCGTCCGGCGCGCGCTCGAACGAAGGCCATGTGACTGACGGGAATCTGCTTGGACATGTTCAACCCTCCCAGGGAGTCGCGTGGCAGCCAGCGGACGGGCTGCGACAGGATCAAAGGTTAAGCGCCGAACACACCGCGCCGTTAGTCGATTCCTGCCGCCCTGTTGCACAATCCTGCGAGACTGCACACAGGACTTGTAACAACCTGTGAAACCGCGTCACACGGTTGTCATACGGCGTATCAAGCAAGTTTGCCGCTCTGCATCCTGCTGTGACTGAGCATGCCGGCAAGCCAATGCAGAATCAGGCAAGCATTTGACAGGATGTGTCTACCGCTTGCGCTTGCACAAACTTAAGCTCTGCTCCATTCCATCTCCCTTGCCGAGGATGCCGTGCATGACGTCATTCGATCGTTTTCAAGCCCAGCCTGATGCCGACATGGAGAAACAGCGCGAAGAACTGGCGGCGATCATCCGCCGCAACACCACCGACGATGGCAGTTACCAGACCGCCGTCGGCTCGCTGTTCATGTCGCGCCATACCCAGTCCCACAACTTCGCTCCGGTGCTCGCGCAGCCGGCGCTGTGCATCATGGCGCAGGGGCGCAAAGAGGTGCGGCTGGCCGACGAGTACTTCAATTACGACCCGCTGAATTATCTGGTGGTCTCGGTCTCGATGCCACTGAGCGGGCGCGTGGTCAACGTTTCACCCGAAGAGCCGATCCTCGCCGTGCGCCTGGACATCGACCCGGCGGAAATCACCGCACTGATCGCCGATGCCGGCCCGATGGGCGTACCGACCCGGCCCACCGGGCGCGGTCTGTACGTCGAACGCATCGACGGCGCGATGCTTGACGCCGTGCTGCGCCTGGCCCGCTTGCTCGATGCACCGAAAGACATCGCCATGCTTGCACCGCTGATTCGCCGCGAGATTCTCTATCGTCTGCTGCGCAGTCCGCAGGGTCATCGTTTGTATGAGATCGCGATTGCCAACAGCCAGAGCCACCGCATCAGCCAGGCGATCAAATGGCTCAACGGCAATTTCGAGCAACCTTTGCGCATTGATGATCTGGCAAAAGAAGTGAACCTCAGCGTTTCGACCCTGCATCACCGCTTCAAGGCGATGACGGCGATGAGTCCGCTGCAGTATCAGAAGCAGTTGCGCCTGCAGGAAGCGCGGCGCCTGATGCTGGCCGAGGGTCTGGAAGCCTCGGCGGCAGGATATCGCGTGGGCTACGAGAGCCCGTCGCAGTTCAGCCGCGAGTACAGCCGCTTGTTTGGCGCGCCGCCGTTGCGGGATCTGGCGCGGTTGCGGCTTTCAGTGTGACCGTTAGAAGCCCCTCACCCTAACCCTCTCCCAGAGGGAGAGGGGACTGAATGGGGGATATTCGACAAGTACACCGACCTGAAAGTATTTCGCCGAATCCATCATCGACTGGATTTTTCAGGCCGACGGATAACGCCAGACACCTCGGTCGGCTCCCTCTCCCAGAGGGAGAGGACTGAATGGGGGATATTCAACAAGTACACCGACCTGAAAGTATTTTGCCGAATCCATAATCGACTGGATTTTTCAGGTCGACGGATAACGCCAGACACCTCGGTCGCCTCCCTCTCCCAGAGGGAGAGGGGACTGAATGGGGGATATTCAACAAGTACACCGACCTGAAAGTATTTTGCCGAATCCATAATCGACTGGATTTTCCAGGTCGATGGATAACGCCAGACACCTCGGTCGCCTCCCTCTCCCAGAGGGAGAGGGGACTGAATGGGGGATATTCGACAAGTACACCGACCTGAAAGTATTTTGCCGAATCCATCATCGACTGGATTTTTCAGGTCGATGGATAACGCCAGACACCTCGGTCGGCTCCCTCTCCCAGAGGGAGAGGGACTGAATGGGGGATATTCAACAAGTACACCGACCTGACAATGTTTTGCCGAATCCATCATCGACTGGATTTTCCAGGTCGATGGATAACGCCAGACACCTCGGTCGGCTCCCTCTCCCAGAGGGAGAGGACTGAATGGGGGATATTCAACAAGTACACCGACCTGAAAATGCTTTGCCGAATCCTTAATCGACTGGATTTTTCAGGTCGATGGATAACGCCAGACACCTCGGTCGGCTCCCTCTCCCCCCGGGAGAGGGCTGGGGTGAGGGGCGATTCGGAGTCAGACCTCGCTCTAAGCCCCCAACACCCGACAAGCCTCCACCGGCAACGTCACCGACACCGGATGCCCGATCCCCAAACCAATCCCCTGACACGGCGTGCTCAATGCCGTAAACGTCACCCCGGAACACTCCACCGTGGTCTCGATGGTCGCGCCGATATCACGCACGAACGTCACCTTGCCGAGCAGGCGATTGCCCGCCGTCGCCTGTGGTGCAGACAGTTGCAGGTCTTCGGGGCGAATCAGCATCTTCACCTTCTGCCCCACCACGATGCTGCTGCAGATCGGCACTTGCAGTGCATCGCCACCCGGCAGGCCGACTTTGCCATCGCCCAATGCCGTGGCCGGGAAGATGTTGCCCGAGCCAATGAAGTCAGCGACAAACTCGTTGGCCGGATGCCGATAGATTTCAATCGGCGTACCGACCTGCTGCACCTTGTGTTCACCCAGCACCACAACGATATCTGCCATGGTCATCGCCTCGCGCTGGTCGTGGGTGACCATGATCGTGGTGATGTTCAGGCGCTGTTGCAATTGGCGGATTTCCACCTGCATCGACTCACGCAGCTTGGCATCCAGCGCCGACAGCGGTTCGTCGAGCAAAAGAATTTTCGGCCGCGAGGCAATCGCCCGGGCAATCGCCACCCGCTGCCGCTGCCCCCCGGAAAGCTTCGCCACCGGACGGTTGATCATCGCTTGCAACTGGATCAACTCCAGCAACTCCACTACCCGCTTCTGCTGATCAGCCTTGCTGACGCCGCGCAATTTCAGCGGATAGGCGATGTTTTCACCGACGGTCATGTGCGGGAACAGCGCCAGCGACTGAAAGACCATGCCGAAGTTGCGCAGGTGCGCCGGGGTCTGGCCGATGTCCTCGCCGTCCAGGCGAATTTCGCCGCCGCTGAGGGTTTCCAGCCCGGCGATCATCCGCAGCAAAGTGGTTTTGCCGCAGCCCGACGGGCCGAGAAAACACACCAGTTTGCCTTCCGGCAAATGCAGGTTGACGTCTTGTACCGCGCACGCCGAGCCGTAGAATTTCTCGACGTTTTCCAGAATCAGACCAGTCATGTTGCACCTCAAATCAAAAGGAAACGCCGCCCTCGCCCACCAGCTTCTCCAGCGCCCAGATCAGGACGAAGTCGATCAGCACGATCAGCACGGCAAACGAGAACACGGTAGGGTCGAGCGATGACACGGTGCGGCTGTACATCCAGATCGGCACGGTCATGACGTCGATGGTGTAAAGGAAATAGGTCACGGTGAATTCGTTGAACGAGACGATGAACGCCAGCAGCATCCCCGCCAGAATCCCCGACTTCATCAACGGCACCACCACATCGACAATTGCGCGCAATGGCGAAGCACCGAGCATCCGCGCCGCCTCTTCGACTTCACTGCCGATGGAGAGCATCGCCGCGGTGCAGTTTTTCACCACGAACGGCAGCGCCAGAATCACGTGGGCAATTACCAGCCGCGAGGTGGTCAGGTGGAACGGCAGACTGTCGAACACCAGCAGCAAGGCCAGGCCCAACACCACCATCGGGAACACCAGCGGCAGCGACATCAGTTGCAGCGCCACGGCTTTGCCACGGAACTCGCAACGGGTCAGCGCATAGGCGGCAGGCACCGCGATCAACGTGGCGAAGACCATGGTCAGGCACGACACCAACAGGCTGGTGGCCATGGCCTGGCCGAGGCTCAACACATCACTGGCATCCGGCGACACGAAGGTGTGCCAGGCCGCTTTGTACCATTGCAGGCTGTAGCTGCTCGGCGGGAAATCGAGGTTCGACGCCCCGCTGAACGACATGACGATCATGGTCAGGATCGGCAACACCGCCAGCAGCAGAATGAAGCCGGAGAGGATGCCGGCGAACTTGCCGGTGTCGCCGGGCAACAGTGCCATGCGCTTCTTGGTCAGGGCACTCATTGCGAAGCCTCCAGCAGACGCCGACGACGGCCGGTGATGTATTCGGACAGGGTCATGATCGCCAGCGTGGTAACGATCAGCACCACCCCGGCCGCCGACGCGGCGGGCCAGTTCATCAGTGGCGCGATCTGGTCATGCACCATCACCGCGAGCATCGGCACACGACGACCACCGAGCAGCAACGGCACGACAAAACTGCTGGCGTTGTAGGCGAACACCAGCGTCGCCCCGGTAATGATCCCCGGCAGACTCATCGGCAACACCACCTGACGGAACACCTGAAAACGACTGGCGCCCAGCGTTGCTGCCGCTTCTTCGTAGGTGCGCGCGACGCCGCGCATGGCGCTGGCAATCGGCAGCACGGCCAGCGGAAACGCGGTCTGTACCAGCCCCATCAGCACGCCGTTCTGGTTGTACAGCAACATGATCGGGCGCTTGATCAGGCCCAGGCCCATCAGCGCCTGGTTGAGCATCCCGCCCGGGCCGAGAATCACCAGCCAGCCGTAACTTTGCAGCAGCAGGTTGACCAGCAGCGGCAGGAGCACTGCCGCGAGAAAAATCCGCCGCAGGAACGGCGAGGTCAGCCGCGACATGGTGTACGCCACCGGGATCGCCAGCAGCACGGCAATCACCGCGCTGATCAGTGCCAGACGCAAGGTCAGCAGCAAGGATTTCAGGTAATAGGGTTCGAGCAACTGGGCGTAACTGGCCAGGCTGAACCCCGTCCACTCCGCGCCTTTGGTGCCGACGCTCATGCGCAACACCAGCAGGCTGGCGGCGATCAGCACGCCGAGAAACAGCATCGACGGCGTGAGGAAAAACCACGCCCGGGCGGTCGGCGAAACACCGCGCGCCGGGCGCACGCTGCCGGCGTCGACCGGTTGGCTCAGGGATTGATGTTCCATAGCAATGATCTCGTCAATGGAAGAACAACTGACGAACACAGCTCTCCAAACCACCGTGCCCCTGTGGGAGCTGGCTTGCCAGCGATCGCAATCTGTCAGTGACATCATTGTCGACAGGTAGGCCGTCATCGCTGGCAAGCCAGCTCCCACAAGGGGTTTGTGGTGTTTTGAAGGTTGGTGTTCGGCTCAGGAAGAAAAGATTTCCGTGTAACGACGAATCCATTGGTCATGCACGGTCGCCAAAAAGGCGTTGTCGTGCATGATCGCCTTCTCGGCAATCTGCTCCGGGGTGAGGATGTACGGGCTCTTGCGTGCTTCGGCGGAGATGATCGCCTTGGCGTTGACCGGGCCGTTGAAGATGTCTTCGGCCATCTTGCCCTGCACCAGCGGGTCGAGAGAGTGGTCGATGAAGGCGTAGGCCAGATCGGTGTCGCCGGGACGGTTCTTCGGCATCACCGACAGCATCAGGTCGGTGTAGAAACCTTCCTTCATGCCGAACGTGGCGCCGAGGCCGTAGTTCGGATCGCGGATCTGCTTGGGGAAGAAGGCCGGGGCGTACAAGCCGCCCATGTCCAGCGAACCGGTGCGGAACAGCTCGGCGATCTGGTTCGGGTTCTCGCCAAGAGTGACCACGCGATCCTTGAGTTCGGCGAGTTTCTTGAAGCCCGGTTCGATGTTGTGTTCGTCACCGCCGGCGAGTTTGGCGGCGATGATGATCAGGTCCATCGCCTCGGTCCAGTTCGGCGGCGGCAGGAAAATGTTCGGCGCCAGATCGGCGTCCCACAATGCCGCGTAACTGTTCGGCGCCTCTTTGAGCGTGCGGGTGCTGTAGACCAGGCTGTTGCACCACAGCAGGTAACCGATGCCGTGACCGTTGGCGCCCGTGCGGTATTGTTCCGGTACGTCGATCAGGTTGGGAATGCGGTTGAGGTCGGGTTTTTCCAGCAGTCCGGCGGCGGCCAGACCTTCGGCGCCGACCCCGGCCAGGGTGATGATGTCGTACTGCGGACGGTCACCGCCGGCCTTGAGTTTGGCGACCATCTCCGAGGTGCTGCCGGTGCGGTCGGCGATGACCTTGGCGCCGGTCTTGGCCTCGAACGTGGCGGCGATATTGCGCAGTGCGGCGAGGCCGGTGTCATCCGACCAGGTCAGCAAGCGCAGGGTCTTGCCGGCGAAACGTGTGTCGCTGGCAGAGGCCCGGATGAAGGGCATGCTCAGGGCCGCCGCCGCTACCGAGGCGACGCCGACGGTTTTAATGAATTGACGCCTGTTCAGATCATGCTCGCCCATGAAGGACTCCCTTTGTTCTTTTAAGTATGAGGTTGGTCGCAACCGTTGCATCCGCGCGGCCGGATCTGCTGCAGGCCTTGTGTTCAAAGGCCTGCAGCGCTGCCGACGGGTTCATCCTGAGGTCGTGCAATACACCTGACTATCGATAAAAACTCATCGAAGCCATGACACCGGCGCATGCCTCGTTGCGAGGCATGCGCTCCCCGTTTTCGGGCGTTCAGAGCGCCCGGATCACGTGTTTGATTTCCTGAAATGCAGCCAGGCCCCACGGCCCCAATTCGCGACCGATGCTGCTCTGCTTGTAGCCGCCCCATGCCGTCTGCGGGAAGATCACTTGTGGCGCGTTGAGCCACACCAGCCCCGCCTGCAGGGCGTTGGCGACCCGGTCGGCGGTCTCGGCGTTACGCGTTACCACACTGGCGACCAGCCCGAACTGACTGTCGTTGGCCAGGGCAATCGCCTCGGCTTCGCTGCTGAAACTGCGCACACAGAGCACCGGGCCAAAGATCTCTTCACACCACAACGCACTGTCGAGGGGCACTTCGGTGAACACCGTCGGCTGCAAAAAATAGCCGCGCGGCAGATCCGCCGGACGATTGCCGCCGCACACCAGCTTCGCTCCGGCACTCAGACCCCGGTCAATGTGGCCGAGCACCCGCTGGTATTGCGCCTGATTGACCAGTGCGCCCATCTCCACGTCCGGGTCGAACGGATCGGCTACGCGGATTTTTTCTGCACGGGCCTGCAAGCGGTTGAGGAATTCATCGGCCAGCTCATCGGCGACCAGCACCCGACTGGTGGCCGAGCACATCTGCCCGGCGTTGAAAAAACCGCCGCCGCAAGCCAACTCCACCGCCAGTTCAAGATCGGCATCTTCAAGCACCAGCAGCGAAGATTTGCCACCCAGTTCCAGGCTCACGCCTTTCACGGTTTCCGCAGCGCGTTGCATCACCTGAACGCCGACAGCGTTGCTGCCGGTGAAGGAAATCTTCGCAATGCGTGGATCAGCCGAGAGTGGCGCACCGACCGCCAGGCCGGTGCCGCAGACCAGGTTGAATACGCCTTTGGGCAGGCCGGATTCGGCGATGATCGCCGCCAGTTCCAGCTCCGGCAGCGGCGTGACTTCCGACGGTTTGAGCACCACGCAGCAGCCAGCGGCCAGCGCTGGTGCGAGTTTCCACGCGGTGGTGACCATCGGGAAATTCCACGGCACGATCAGCCCGACCACACCGCACGGTTCCCGGCGCAGACGGGCGCTGAAATCGTCGCGGGGCAGCGCCACGTGACTGTCCAGTTGTGCGTCGAGGCCTTCGGCGAGTTCGGCGTAATACTCGAAGGTGGCGATCACGTCGTCGACGTCGATGGCCGCTTCGAATTGCGGCTTGCCGTTGTTGCTCGACTGCAGCTTCATCAGGTGGTCGCGACCGTTGCGCACGCCGCTGGCGATGTTGCGCAGGATCGCGCCACGCTCGGCACCGCTGGTTTTCGACCAGTCCTTGAACGCTTCCGTGGCAGCAGCGACCGCCAGATCGACCGCTTGTTCGTCACCGCCATTGACCGTGGTCAGCAGCGCTTCGGTGGCCGGGTTGATCACCCGCAGATGCTCGCAACCGGCTGACCATTGGCCATTGATGAACAGGCCATCGAGTGTGGTCGGGAAATTGATCATTTGGCCACCGCCTGCATCCATTGGGTCTGGTCGATTTCGATCAGGGTCGGGCCCTGACGATCGGTGGCGGCGCGCAGCGCGCCGCGCAGTTGTTCCACCGAGCCGATTGCCTCGGCAGCGCAACCCAGGGCCTTGGCGACGCCGATGAAGTCCGGGGTGTAGATGTCGACGCCGACCGGCTCGATGGCGCGGTTGACCATGTACTTCTTGATCTCTTCGTAACCCTGGTTATTCCACAGCAGGACGATCACCGGAGTGCGCGCTTCGACCGCGCTGGCCAGTTCCGGCAGGGTGAACTGCAAGCCGCCGTCACCGATCAGGCACACCACCGGCGCACGGGCGCCATCCTCAATGCTGCCGCCGAGCCACGCGCCAATGGCCGCCGGCAAGGCGTAACCGAGGGTGCCGTATCCGGTGGACGAGTTGAACCAGCGCCGTGGTCGTTCCGGGTTGAAGGTCAGGTTGCCGGTGTACACCGGTTGCGTGGAATCGCCGACGAACACTGCATCCGGCAACTCGTGCAGGACGGTTTCGAGGAAGCGCGTCTGCGCCAGGGTTGGCGCATCCCAGCTCGCGGCCAGATCGTCGCGCAAACGCGCGGCGCGCACCTGGCCCCAATCGTTGCGACGCTCGGCCAGAGGTTTGTGCGACAAAGCACTGAGCAATGCCTGTGCAGCGTTGCGCGAGTCGGCGACCAGCGCCACGTGTGGCGGATAGTTGCGCACGGTCTGATCGGCGTCGATGTCGATGCGCAGCAGTTTGCCGGGAATCTCGAAGCCGCCGGCGAAGGTCACGTCATAATCGGTTTCGGCCAGTTCAGTGCCGATCGCCAACACCACGTCGGCATCGGCCACCAGTGCACGGGTCGCGACCAGGCTTTGTGTCGAGCCGATCAGCAGCGGATGGCTGGACGGCAGCATGCCTTTGGCGTTGATGGTCAGCGCCACCGGAGCGTCGAGCAATTCGGCCAGTTCGATGAGTTCGGCGGCGGCGTCGATCGCACCGCCGCCCGCGAGAATCAATGGTCGTTGTGCGCCGGCCAGCAGCTCGCTCATGCGGCTCACGGCGGCTGGGGCGGCACCGGCGCGGTCGATGTTGACCGGAACGCTGGCGAGCAATTCATCGGCCTCTTCCACCAGCACGTCCAGCGGAATCTCGATGTGCACCGGACGTGGACGCCCGGCCTGGAACAGCGCAAACGCACGGGCCAGTACGCCCGGCAATTCCGCTGCGGACATCAAGGTATGAGAGAACGCAGCGACGCCACCGACCAACGCACTCTGGTTCGGCAGCTCGTGCAGCTTGCCGCGACCGCCGCCCAACTGGCTGCGCGTCTGCACGCTGGAGATCACCAGCATCGGGATCGAGTCGGCGTAGGCCTGGCCCATCGCGGTGGTGATGTTGGTCATGCCCGGACCGGTGATGATGAAGCACACCCCCGGTTTGCCGCGGGTCCGCGCATAGCCGTCGGCCATGAAACCGGCGCCCTGCTCATGCCGTGGAGTGACATGGTTGATGCTCGAACGGGCCAGCCCGCGATACAACTCCACGGTGTGCACCCCGGGAATGCCGAACACCTGCTCGACCCCATAATTTTCGAGTAACTTGACCAGTACTTCGCCACACGTCGCCATGTCGATTGCCCTTCTTGTTTGTTCAATACGCCGTGCCAGTGTGGGAGCGAGCGTGCTCGCGAAAGCGGTGTATCAGCCACATTGATGCTGAATAGAAAACCGTATTCGCGAGCAAGCTCGCTCCCACATTGATCCGGGTGGAATGGGCTCATTGAACGGGCGGCAGGTAGCGGCAACAATCGATTAAAAGTCATACTAGCCATGTCCTCACGTCATACCTTGGATCCACATGAAACGACTGCCTCCCCTGCCCGCCCTGCACACGTTTCTGATCACCGCGCAGTGCTGCAACTTCACGCGGGCGGCCGAGCAGTTGCACATCACCCAAGGGGCAGTGAGCCGGCAGATCGCCGGTCTGGAAGAGCATCTGGGTTATGCGTTATTCATTCGCCTGGCCCGGGGCCTGGAGCTGACCGCCGAAGGGCGTGAATGGCTGCCACGGGTGGAGAAGATCTTCGGCCTGATCAGCGAAGCCACCGAGCAGATTGGTCTGAAGCGCGAAACCCTGCAGCTCAAGGCCCCCAGCTGCGTGATGCGCTGGTTGGTGCCGCGCCTGCTGCAATGGCAAAAGGAACGCCCGGACGTGCCGGTCAAACTGACCACCACCCTGGCCCACGGCGTGGACTTTCAGCGCGAGCAGTTCGATGCCGCGGTGATCTACGGCACCCCGCCGGACAATTCATCGACCGCCCTGCACCTGTTCGATGAGCAACTGACACCGGTCTGTTCACCCGCGTTACTGAAGGGCTCTGCGGCGCTGACCGAACCGACCGATCTGCAACAGCATCTGCTGCTGCACCCGACCCGCGACACACAGGACTGGACGGTGTGGCTGAACGCTGCCCAATTGCAGCTGAGCAACGTCAACATGGGCCAGCATTTCGAGACGCTGGATCAGGCAATGTCGATGGCGTCGCATGGGACAGGGGTAGCGATTGGCGACTGGTCGTTGATCGGCGACGACCTGCGCGCCGGGCGGCTGGTGATGCCGTTTGAATTGAAGGTGAAGACGGGGCTGGGCTACTACGTGGTGATGCCGCAGGGTGGGGAAGCGTCGCCGCAGTTGGAGGAGTTGATGATCTGGCTGGTGGAGCAGGCGCATACCCGCTGAAGCACCACATTCCCCTGCAGGCCTTCGCCTGCTCGCGATGGCGGTGGGTCAGTGACATTTACGTCGACTGACACACTGCTATCGCGAGCAGGCGAAGGCCTACGATTGGGACGTGGGAAGCATCAGTAGCCGACCGTAAACCTTTGACGCGAATGCTTCGGCGTTTCCACTTCGTCGATCAGCGCAATCGCGTAATCCGCGAAGGTGATCCAGCTGCGACCTTCGGCACTGAACAGCAAGTGATCCTTGCCGACTCGGAAGCTGCCGGTGCGCTCGCCTTCGACGAACTCGGCCGACGGCGACAGAAAGGTCCAGTCCAGCTCGTTCTCCGAACGCAACGCATCGAGAAACGCCGCGCCAGCGCTGGCCTCGGCTTTGTACTCGGCGGGGAAACCGGCGCTGTCGATCACCCGGGTGTCGTCCGGCAGCAACAGCGAACCGGCACCGCCGACCACCAACAGACGCTTCACGCCTGCCTGCTTCACCGGGCCGACCACGGCACTGGCGGGCACGGTGGCGAAATGCGCGGCGCTGATCACCACGTCGTGACCGGCCACGGCGGCTTGCAGCGCTACCGAGTCCAGCACGTCGACATTCTTGCTGACCACGCCGGCACGGCTGCCGATCTTCGAGGTGTCGCGGGCGATAGCCGTAACGCTATGGCCGCGACGCAGGGCTTCTTCCAGCAGTTGGCTACCGGCACGGCCGGTGGCACCAATGATTGCGATCTTGCTCATGACATTCTCCAGTTGGCTTGAGAGTGCTGCGTTTTCAGAATCGGGTTACCACTGCATTTCGCCCTTGGCGACTTTGGCGCTCAGCTCCAGCGAGCTTTCTTCGCCGAGTTTCGGGTAGCGCTTCTGCATGGCCTTGATCAGTGCGGCGGAGTCCTTGGCCTTGGCGGTTTCGGCGTCGAACGCCTTAATGTAGTCGGCGGTGAATTTCACGCTGGCCAACGAACGGCTGCTCTCGCCCAGGTAATGACCCGGCACCACGGTTTTCGGCTTCAGGGTTTCGATCGAGTGCAGGGTTTGCAGCCAGTCGGCGTGGGATTGCGCGGTCTGGGTGTCGGCCATCCACACATGGATGTTCTCGGCCACCACGACGCCACCGACCACGGCCTTGAGCGACGGAATCCATACGAAGCTGCGATCCGGTTGTTTGCCGTCAAGGCCGACCACCTGCAGTTTCTGCCCTTCAAGCATCAGGCTGTCGCCCTTGAGCACGCCCGGCACGATGGTTTTGGCCGGCACGTCGGCGCCCATTTTCGGGCCCCAGAAGGCGAGCTTGCCGGCGACGGTTTTGTTGATGTGATCGACGGTCGGCTGCGAAGCCAGAACCTCTGCATCGGGGAAGGCCTGGGTCAGGGTGTCGAGGCCGAAATAGTAATCCGGGTCACCGTGGCTGATGTAAATGGTGGTCAGGTGCTTGCCGCTGGCGCGGATCTTTTCCACGACCTGTTCGGCCTGGGCCTTGCCGAATTGCGCATCGACCAGAATCGCGTCTTTCTCGCCGCTGACCAGCACCGAGGTCACCGGGAAAATCGCCTTGGTGCCTGGGTTGTAGACATCCAGTGTCAGGTTGGCGGCAGCGGCATGCGCCGCGAAACCGAGGGTGGCGGTGGCCAGCAAAACGCGCTTGAGGGTAGTGAAGCCGATCATCTGTTGCTCCGTGGTCCGAATGCCGTGTTTGGCGATGGGACAGAGCTTAGTTGCCTGACTCGGTACAAAAAATGCGATGCTTGAACATAGTTTGTTTCTGAAAGCGGGCAAATCATGGATCGTCTTCAAGCAATGCGGGTGTTTGTCACGGTAGTGGACCTGGGCAGTCAGTCGGCGGCGGCCGATCATCTGGACCTGTCGCGGCCGGTGGTGTCGCGTTATCTGGCGGAGCTGGAAGACTGGGTCGGCGCGCGCCTGATGCACCGCACCACGCGCAAGTTGAGCCTGACCACGGCGGGCAGCGAAATCCTCCCGCGCTGCCGGCAGATGCTCGAACTGTCGAGCGACATGCAGGCCGCCGTCAGCGAACCCCACGACGCACCGCGCGGGCTGCTGCGCATCAGTGTCAGCACCTCGTTCGGCCAGGCACAACTGGCCGATGCCGTGGCCGCCTACGTCAAACGCTATCCGGGGGTGAGCATCGACCTGCAAATGCTCGACCGCACGGTGAACCTGGTGGACGAGCGCATTGATCTGGCAATCCGCACCAGCAATGATCTCGATCCGAACCTGATTGCCCGACGCCTGACCGTGTGTCGCTCGGTAGTCTGCGCCGCGCCGGCCTATCTGCAAGAACAACCGGCGCCGCAGCGCGTCGAAGCGCTGAGCCGGCACAATTGCCTGACGCACTCGTATTTCGGCAAGAGCCTTTGGCATTTCGAGGAAGACGGGGAACCGGTTTCGGTGCCGGTACAGGGCAATATCAGCGCCAACGAAGCCAGCACGTTACTGCGCGCAACACTGGCCGGTGCGGGGGTGGCGATGCTGCCGACCTATCAGGCCGGGGTGCATATTCACAGCGGTGAGCTGGTGCGCCTGTTGCCCCATGCCGAACCACGGCAGATGAACATTTACGCGGTGTACGCCTCGCGCAAGCACATGCCGGCGGCGCTGCGCAGCATGCTGGATTTTCTGGTGCAGCGATTCCCCGAAAACCCGGCTTGGGATGAAGCGGTTTCCAGCGTCAAGCCACAAGCTACACGCTAGCTGCGCCGCCATTCATGTTGGCGCGTGCCGCTCGACGCTTGCAGCTGCTTCTACCTGACCTATGCTGAAAGTAATACCGCAGGGTATGCGTTCAGAGGTCATTGCCATGAACATCAAAACAAGAAGGTACTTCGCGATTTTCATCACCTGCGCCGCCACGCTGGCGCTGTACGGCACTGCGGCCTGGCGGGTCGAGCAAATGCGGCAGCTGCCCCGTGATTACGCGAGCTGTAATTTCGAACGCTGCATTCCGCATAACGCGACGCTCAATGCGTTGCGCTGATTGATCTGAGCTGGAGTCAATCCGGTGGGAGCTGGCTGGCCAGCGATTGCGGATTGACATTCAGCATTGAGACGGCTGAACCACCCCTATCGCTGGCCAGCCAGCTCCCACAGGGTTCGTGGCGTTCAGGCGTTTATTGCTCGGCCTTCAGACGGTCGCGAAACGCCTTTGGCGAGATTCCCACCCGGCGCCGGAACAGGCGCGTGAAGTTGGTCGGATCGGAAAATCCCAGCAACTCCGACATCTCGTAAATGGTCATGCTGGTGTAGGTGAGCAAGCGCTTGGCTTCCAGCAACTGGCGTTCGTGCATGATCTGCAGCGCCGGTTGCCCGGCCAGTTCCCGGCAGGTGCCGTTGAGATGCGAGACGGAAATGCCCAGACGATGGGCCAGATCCTCGACCTTCACATGCTGGCGGTAGGTCTCTTCCACCAATTGAATAAAGCCATTGAGGTATTCGCGCTGGCGTTGCGGCCGCTGACTGGCGTTGTGTCGCACGATAGCCTGACGGCTGACCCAGACCATAATCACGCTGACCAGCGAATGCATGAGCATTTCCCGCGCCGGCTGATGGCCGTTGTACTCGGCCTGCAACGCTGAAAACAGACTGTTCAGGTACTCACCGTCCTTGCCCGCCGGATAGCTTTGCGTCTGGGCCAGGGCGTGCACCGAATCGCCCAGCTGCGCCTGCAGATGGTTGATCAGCGGCGTGGCGAGGGTAACGATGAAGCCTTCCACGTCCTCGGAAAAACGGAAGCCATGCACCGACAGCGGCGGCAGGACTTGAATCGCCGGGGTTTCGAGTTGCGTGCGCTGACCTTCGATTTCAAGCTCTGCCTGACCTTTGAAGACGAAGAGTAACTGGCACAGATCGGCGTGGCGGTGGGGTTTGATTTCCCATTGGTGTTCGCGGCTGCGGGAAGAAATGGTTTCACAGTGCAGCAAGTCAGGGGTCGGCCAGTCCAGGCTTTCACCGTAGAGCTTGAACACCGGAATCGAAGGCAGGTCAGGCGTGTTCATCACTTCAATCCAGGCCTCAGGTTTTTGGGCGATAATCGCACCGATTGGCAGAATGTACAGATATCGGCTCAGTTTTCACCTTCAATTGACAGACCCGCAAGGGAAAAATGCAAGCACTCGATCCATAAAAATCATTCACCGGCTTTGGCCGCGTGAAGCTTGCGAGTCATAAAAACAATGAAAACGCTGAAAACCCAAGTTGCCATCATTGGTGCCGGTCCGTCCGGTTTGCTCCTCGGCCAGTTGCTGCACAACGCCGGCATCGACACCCTCATTCTCGAACGTCAGACACCCGACTATGTCCTCGGTCGCATCCGCGCCGGCGTGCTTGAACAAGGCATGGTAGAGCTGTTGCGTCAGGCCGGTGTAAGTCAGCGGATGGACGCCGAAGGGCTGGTGCACGGCGGCTTCGATCTGGCCCTGGACGGGCGTCAGGTGCACATCGACCTGCACGGGTTGACCGGTGGCCAGACCGTGATGATCTACGGTCAGACCGAAGTCACCCGCGACCTGATGGCCGCTCGTCGGGAGGCCGGCGCGCCGACCCTTTACGAGGCCAGCCATGTCGTTCCCCACGGCATGAAAAGCGACGAAGCCTTCGTCACTTTCGAAAAGGACGGTGAAACCTGGCGCGTCGATTGCGATTACATCGCCGGATGCGACGGCTTCCACGGGGTCGCTCGACAGTCGATTCCGGCCGATTGCCTGAAGGTCTTCGAACGGGTCTATCCGTTTGGCTGGCTGGGCATTCTCGCCGACACCCCTCCAGTGCATGACGAATTGGTCTACGCCCGCCATGAGCGCGGTTTCGCCCTGTGTAGCATGCGCTCGGCGACTCGCACCCGTTATTACCTGCAAGTGCCTGCCGAAGAACAGGTCGATGACTGGAGCGATCAGCGTTTCTGGGACGAACTCAAAACCCGCCTGCCCGCCGAGCTTGCCGAGAAACTTGTCACCGGTCCGTCGATTGAAAAAAGTATTGCGCCACTGCGCAGCTTTGTCGTCGAACCGATGCAGTACGGGCGGATGTTCCTCGTCGGCGATGCCGCCCATATCGTTCCGCCTACCGGCGCCAAGGGCTTGAACCTGGCCGCCAGCGATGTCAGCACCCTGTTCAATATTCTGCTGAAGGTTTATCGCGACGGCCGCACCGACCTGCTGGAGAAATACTCGGAAATCTGCCTGCGCCGGGTATGGAAAGCCGAACGGTTTTCCTGGTGGATGACCTCGATGCTGCACCGGTTCGACGAACATGATGACTTCAGCCAGCGGATCAGCGCCTCGGAACTCGACTATTTCGTCAGCTCCGAAGCCGGCAGAAAAACCATTGCAGAAAATTACGTCGGACTTCCATATGAGGCTATCGAATAGCCTGCTATCGACTTACACTGGCGAGCATCCCCCGCTCGCCTTGCGACCTGCGGGATTCTCACTGCCCGCAGGTTCCGCCCGTGACCAATCTTCACCAGCCTGAAACACCCAAACCGGCCATTCGCAGCGTGCTGGTCGCGCTGATGATGGCGATCTTTCTTGGCGCGCTGGACCAGACCATCGTCGCCGTGTCGATGCCGGCCATCTCCGCCCAGTTCAAGGACGTCAGCCTGCTGGCCTGGGTAATTTCTGGCTACATGGTGGCGATGACCGTGGCCGTGCCGATCTACGGCAAGCTCGGCGATCTGTACGGGCGGCGCAAACTGATGCTGTTCGGCATGGGCCTGTTCACCCTCGCCTCGCTGTTCTGCGGCATGGCGCAAAGCATGGAACAACTGGTGCTGGCGCGGATTCTTCAGGGCATCGGCGCCGGCGGCATGATTTCGGTGAGTCAGGCGATCATCGGCGACATCGTGCCACCGCGTGAGCGCGGGCGTTATCAGGGTTATTTCAGCAGCATGTACGCGGTGGCCAGCGTCGCCGGTCCGGTGCTGGGCGGTTACATGACCGAATACCTGTCGTGGCGCTGGGTGTTTCTGATCAACCTGCCGCTGGGCCTCGGTGCCTGGTGGGTGGCGCGGCGCAACCTGCGCGGATTGCCGGTTCCGCAGCGCAAACCGATCATTGATTACCTCGGCACGCTGCTGATGATCATCGGTCTGACCGCGCTGTTGCTGGGCATCACCCAGGTCGGTCAGGGTCATTCGTGGCGCAGCAGTGAAGTGCTTGGCTTGTTCGCCTGCGCCGTCGTGGTGCTGGCAGTGTTCGTCTGGCATGAACGCCGGGCGCGGGAACCGCTGCTACCGATGCACCTGTTCGCCAACCGCAATGCCCTGCTGTGCTGGTGCACGATTTTCTTTACCAGTTTCCAGGCGATTTCGTTGATCGTGCTGATGCCGTTGCGCTTTCAGAGTGTCACCGGCGCCGGTGCTGACAGTGCGGCGTTGCATCTGTTGCCTTTGGCAATGGGCCTGCCAATCGGTGCCTACTTCGCCGGGCGGCGCACGTCGATCACCGGGCGCTACAAACCGCAGATCCTCACCGGTGCGATCCTGATGCCGATCTCGATTCTCGGCATGGCATTCAGTCCGCCAGAAGCAACGCTGCTCAGTGGTCTGTTCATGCTGCTCAGCGGCATTGCCGGGGGTATGCAATTCCCCACGTCGCTGGTCGGCACCCAAAACTCGGTGGAGCAACGTGACATCGGTGTCGCCACCAGCACCACCAACCTGTTTCGCTCGCTGGGCGGCGCGGTGGGGGTGGCGTTGATGTCGGCACTGTTGCTGGCCTTCTTGCAGGATTCGAGTTTTGCCCATCTGGCAAGCAGTTCGCTGATGAGCGAGGGGCATTCGGGCAACGTGTTGCTCGATGGCTTGAACGCGGCGCCAGGGGATGCACAGAACGCCTTGCGTGCGGAGCTTTCGGTGACGTTCCGGCATTTGTTGTGGGTGAGCACGGCGGTGTCGCTGCTGGGGCTGGCGGCAGCGATTGCGATGCCCAATAACCTGTTGCGCGGGCGTGAGCACGGCGCCAGATAGAACAAACACCACTATCCCCTGTAGGAGTGAGCCTGCTCGCGATCAGGGTATGTCAGTCGACATCACTGTTGAATGAAACACGCTGATCGCGAGCAGGCTCACTCCTGCAAAAGGCCGTTCACTCAAGGGCTGTAGTAACCCACCGCCACCAGGAAATGCCCGACCTTCTTCAGGTAGGCATGCTTATCCTCGACCTTGCCGGTCACCGGGTTTTTCCAGCGGTATTCGTATTCGCCACTGTCCTGCTTGCCGATCAGCGCCAGAATCGGTTCGCCCACCGGTTTGCCGTCCGGGTCCTTGATCTTGCTGAAATCGGTGTTGATCAGCCGCAGGTTAGTGCCGTGGGCGACATAGCGCTGGGTGTCGAGGTCGACCACAAACACATACAGGTCATCCTGCAGATAGCCGCCCTTGAGCGAGTTGATCGCCGTCAGCGTGCCCTTTTCGTCTTTGCCCAGATCGGTGGCTGCTTTATCAAGCAGTGCCTTGGCTTGCTCCGCAGAGGCTCGCGGCAAGTAATAACCCACTGCCAGAATTCGCTGGCCGATGCGCTGGTAATACACATGCTTGCGCTCGACTTTGCCGTCCGCCCAGTTCTGCCAGCGGTATTCGGCTTGCTGGATGCCGTTGCCTTCAGGCACCAGCAACGCGTCCTTGAAGGTCTTTTGCAGGTCCGGCCCGAGCACTTCGCTGACATCACGACCGATCAAGGCAGAGGATGGCCCGCCGCTGGCGAGCATCACGCCCTTGGTATCGACCACGAACACATAACGATCCTTATCGACGAACTCGCCCTGACGGCTGAACGCGGCGAAGGCCTTGTCGCCGTTGTCGTGGTAGTAGGCCAGTGCCTTTTCCAGCAGGGCGATGGCGGCCTTGCTGTCGTCCTTTTGCGTGGAGACGGCATTGGCCTGCCCTGCCCCCACAAGCAGCATCAGCCCGAGCCACGCCACTTTATGCAAAAACCCCATAACGCATCCCTCGTTCTTGTTGGTGTTTCAAGAGCGTAGACGGCTTGGGGTCATATGGAAGTTGAACTTGAATCCAGAGATTACAGGCGAGAGCCCCTCAGCTCAGCCCCTAGGGCCGGGCATTGATCTGTTGCTGCAGGTTCTGGATCTGTGCCTGCAAGGTATTGAGGTTGCGGGTCATCTGGCCACGGAACGCATCGAACTCGGCGGTATTGCCACCGCCCTGTGGCGCTGCCGGACGGTTGTCCTGCTCGCTTTTGAGGACAACGATTTCCTGCTCCAGGCGCTCGATCGCAGCGTTCGAGTTGCCCTGCTTTTTCAGCGCAGTGATATCCGCGCCGAGGCTTTTCAGCTGGGTGTCATAACTCTTGAGCAGGGCATCGACCTTGCTGGTGTCGGCCGGCGCACTTTTCAGGGTCGCCAGTTCTGCACTCAGGGCTTTGACCTGGGCCTGCAACTGGGTGTTGGCGTTCTGTTGTTCGGTGGTCTGCGCGGTCATCTGCGCCAGGCGCTTGTCCAGATCGCTGGCCTGACCGGCCACACCCTGCTGCTGTTTGCCCTGATCGAGCAACTTGCCTTCAAGCGCCTTGATCTGCAGCTTCAGGGCTTCGCTGTCGGTGTTGACGTTGGTCTGGCTGGCGACCACCTTGCCGGAAATATCCTGCAAGCGCCCCGCGGCTTCCTCACTGATGCGCGCGAAGCTTTCCTGGGTCGCGACCAGTTGCTGTTCCATCAGCGAGATCTGCTGAAAGCTCCACCACGCCAGGCCCATGAAGGCAAAAAACAGCGCGCCGACCAGCGCCCACAATGGCCCGGTGCTGGCCGCCCGGACCTTGACCGCCGGTGGCGTGCGCGAGTGCACGGACGTGCGGGCAGTGGTCGGAATGTCATCGTCGTCGAACGTGTCGGCGCGCAGGCTCGGGACATCGTCGAAATCGTCGTGGGCATCATTACGCATGGACATTGAGGCAACCTTTGTGAAACGCGGTGATGGCTAAATGCTGCGAAGTATAACCGCCGCAGCCGCAGGGATTGACCCCCAACCTGCGGTGCGGTTCATTGCCGGCCGGCCGAATCGTTGCAACGCGTTTCAGCGAATGTCCTGCGCTTTCCACCAGCCGCAGAACTCGTCGAGCGCCGACCACAGGCTGACTTTCGGATCGTAGTCGAGATAATGCCGGGCGCGACTGATGTCGAGGGTGAAATTTTTTTTCATCACTTGCATGCCCAGGCGCGACAGCGTCGGTTCCGGTCGCCCCGGCCAGAGCCGGCAGGCGCCTTCGTTGAGGGCCGCGACACTGTACGCCAGGCCGTAGGACCGGTACTTGGTGACCTGCGGGACTTCCATCTTGCGCATCACATAATTGACCACATCCCACAACGGCACCGGCGCGCCGTTGCTGATGTTGTAGGCCTTGCCCAGCGCCGAGCCGGCCGCCAGCAAACTGCTGAGCATGGCCTCGTTGAGGTTCTGCACACTGGTGAAATCGACCTTGTTCAGGCCATTGCCGATAATCGCCAGCCGGCCCTTGCGCTGCATGTTCAGCAGGCGCGGGAAAATACTCATGTCGCCGGCCCCGGTAACGAAACGCGGACGCAGCGCAAGGGTTTCCAGACCGAATTCCTGCGCGCCAAAGACCTTTTGCTCGGCGAGATACTTGGTCGCCGCGTAGGGATGCTTGAAACGTTTGGGCACCTGTTCTTCGGTGAGGTTGAAGTGGTCGCGCCCATCGAAATAGATCGACGGCGACGACAGGTGCACCAGCCGCCGCACGCGCTGCTTCAGACAGGCTTCGACGACGTTTTCCGTGACCTGCACGTTGCCCTGATGAAAGTCCTGATAACGCCCCCACAGGCCGACGGCGCCGGCGCAGTGCACCACCGCTTCGACGTCGGCACACAGTTCACGCACCAATTCGGGATCGGTCAGGTCGCCGGGGATGAATTCGGCACCGCGGCGTACCAGATGCTCGACGCTCTCGGCCCCGCGACCGTTGACCCGCACGTCCAGGCCCTGCTCCAGGGCGAAACGCGCAAAGCGTCCGCCAATGAAGCCGCTTGCGCCGGTGACCAGAATTTTCATGTAAAGCTCCAATGAAACCAGCTGCGAGCTTCAAGCTTCGAGCTGCAGGGTAAAAACAATGCTCAGCGCTTGACTTGCCGCTTGCAGCTTGACGCTCGCAACTGCTTTTAAGCCACCAGCCATTGTGGTGAAGAACGTACCAATTGTTCGGTCAGCAAACCCAGCAGCTGACCACCATTGCGCCAATGATGCCAGTACAACGGCACGTCGATCGGTTTATCTGGCAACAGTTCGCGCAACACACCGCGTTGCAACTGGTCGCGCACCTGCAGTTCCGGCACCAGTCCCCAACCGAAACCGGCTTCGGTCAGGCGCACAAAACCTTCGGAAGACGGGCACAAATGGTGCTCGAATCCGCCATCGACGCCGAGCGAGGCCAGGTAGCGATGCTGCAGGAAATCGTCCGGGCCGAACACCAGCGCCGGGGTGCGCGGCAACTGCTCGGCGCGCACGCCATCAGGAAAATGCCGCGCGATGAACGCCGGGCTGGCCAGCGCCCGGTAACGCATCGCCCCGAGCAATACGCTACGGGCGCCGGCAACCGGGCGTTCGCTGGCACAGACACAGGCCGCGACCTCGCCGGCACGCATGCGCTTGAGGCCGACGGTTTGATCCTCCACCACCAGATCCAGCAATAAATGCTGCTCGGCACAAAAATCACCCACGGCTTCGGCCCACCAGGTGGCGAGGCTGTCGGCATTAATGGCGATGCGCAAACGCTCGGGCAGGCCTTCTTCGTCGAGCGCTGGCACCAGCGTCTGCAAATCGCGCTCGAGCAGTCGTACCTGCTGCACATGGTTGAGCAGACGTCGGCCAATTTCGGTCGGCGACGGCGGCGTGCCGCGCACCAGCACCGGTTGGCCGACCCGCGCCTCCAGCAACTTGATCCGCTGGGAAATCGCCGATTGCGAAAGGCCCAGCACCTGCGCGGCGCGCTCGAATCCGGCCTGCTCGACCACGGCGGCCAGCGCAGACAGCAATTTGTAGTCGAACATCAGTTTTCCTAATGAGCGATCAGCACTATTGGTTTTTCTTATACAACTTTCGACCGGAGAATAGCCAGCAAGCACTCTTCATCAAGGAACACTGCAATGGCTGGCGAAACCTCACTCACGACGTTGCTGCGCAGCATGAGCCCGCAGCTCAATGCTGGCGAATACGTGTTCTGCACCTTGGTCGATGGCCAGTTTCCCGAGGGTCTGGAGATTGTCGGCAGCTTCCGCGAGCAGGAAGGCCTGACCTTGATTCTCGAGCGCTCCCAGGCTGTACGGTCCGGGTTCGGTTTCGATTATGTGGCGGCGTGGATCACCCTCAATGTGCATTCGGCACTGGAAGCGGTCGGCCTCACTGCGGCGTTCGCCAGCGCACTGGGCAAGGCCGGGATCAGTTGCAACGTAATCGCCGGTTACTACCACGATCATTTGTTTGTCGGTCAGGCCGATGCCGAACGCGCCATGCAAGTGCTGCGCGATCTCGCAGCCAACGCGGAGTAATCGTTATGTGGCAAAGCTATGTAAACGGCCTGTTGGTGGCCTTGGGGTTGATCATGGCGATCGGCACCCAGAATGCTTTTGTCTTGGCCCAGAGCCTGCGGCGTGAACATCACCTGCCGGTGGCGGCGTTGTGTGTGGCGTGCGATGCGCTGCTGGTGGCGGCCGGGGTGTTTGGTCTGGCCACCGTGTTGGCGCAGAACCCGACATTGCTCGCGGTGGCGCGCTGGGGCGGCGCAGCCTTTCTGATCTGGTATGGCAGCCAGGCGCTGCGCCGGGCGTTCTCGACACAGAGTCTGGATCAGGGCGAAAACCCCACCGTGCGCTCGTTGCGCGCGGTGATGCTCAGCGCGCTGGCAGTGACGCTGCTCAACCCGCACGTGTATCTCGACACGGTATTGCTGATCGGCTCGCTTGGTGCGCAGCAGTCGGTGCCGGGGGCTTATGTCGTCGGCGCGGCGAGTGCGTCGCTGCTGTGGTTTTTCACCCTCGCCCTCGGTGCCGCATGGCTGGCGCCGTGGCTGGCAAGGCCGAGTACCTGGCGGATTCTTGATCTGGTGGTGGCATTGATGATGTTTACGGTGGCTGGCCAACTGATTATCGCCAACTGATTTATTCCAAACAGCTCTGGAACCTCTATCCCACACAGTTGTTGCGTGGTTAAGCCTTGACCCCGGTGCTATGATCCGAACCCTGCGCCGCAAAGAGTAAAAACTCGTCGGTGCATTTCTGGCCGCCCGTGATCGGCCTTGCGCTCACCGCAACAGACCTGATTAGGAGAATCATCATGGCTTTCGAATTGCCGCCGCTGCCTTACGCACACGATGCCCTGCAGCCGCACATTTCCAAGGAAACCCTGGAATTTCACCACGACAAGCACCACAACACCTATGTCGTGAACCTGAACAACCTGGTGCCAGGCACCGAGTTCGAAGGCAAGACCCTGGAAGAGATCGTCAAGACTTCCTCGGGCGGTATCTTCAACAACGCCGCTCAGGTCTGGAACCACACTTTCTACTGGAACTGCCTGGCGCCAAACGCCGGCGGTCAACCAACCGGCGCACTGGCTGAAGCCATCAACGCAGCCTTCGGTTCGTTCGACAAGTTCAAGGAAGAGTTCAGCAAAACCTCGATCGGCACCTTCGGTTCCGGCTGGGGCTGGCTGGTGAAAAAGGCTGACGGTTCCCTGGCCCTGGCCAGCACCATCGGCGCCGGCAACCCGCTGACCAGCGGCGACACCCCGCTGCTGACCTGCGACGTCTGGGAACACGCTTACTACATCGACTACCGCAACCTGCGTCCGAAGTACGTTGAAGCGTTCTGGAACCTGGTCAACTGGAAGTTCGTTGCTGAGCAGTTCGAAGGTAAAACCTTCACCGCTTAAGCTGCGCGCCAGTCAAAAAACCCGGCTATTGCCGGGTTTTTTTATGCTTGCGTATCCCTGTGGAGCTGCCGAAGACTCGGATAGATTTAAACATACATGTTTAACAAACATGTCCTGATACCGACTCAAGCTACACAATCTTGTGCCTCTGCCTATGCACCTCGCCAATCCGAAGTACGACACCGAATCCCCGCTGGCAAATGCCAGCGAAACACTGGGATCGTTCACAGAGATACTCAACAACTTCGCCGCTGTGCCTGATGTCTCGCACCGCAAGACCGCGCTGGATAACGTGCAACCGGTTGCTTAGTTGTCACGACGGACTGACAACATACACAGCCCCTTGTGGCCGTGTTTTGATTTTATCGGCGCCCCACTGCTCTGCCATCAGACAAACGCATGACCAAATTTTGGGACAAGCGACTGTAGCAGTCCGCGGGTACTGTGCGATCACAGATATTGCTTGATATTGATCCATACCAAAATCGCGGAAAACCATAAAACGCAGACTGTATTGATGTGACCGGGGATGATCACCCAAGGGCGCAATTGCTTTGGAAAATTATTTACTTCCTCAATGGACTCCGGGTCTAAATTTCGCAGGACCTTTAGAACCAAAAGGGCATATACAACTTCAAGACTACCCACTTTGAAGACGATCGGCGTACTTTTGTCGCCCCGATGTGATGCGACGAAACGAGAGTTCGATAAATGGCTCTGAATTTCCTCCAGCTTGTGGGTCGCTACATAAGCTGAAAAGCAATAGTTCAGAAAAAACAATACAAAAAGGGGTATTCCAGATAAGCCAACAAACTGATCAAGGCTCATTATTGACTCACCTCATACAACTTTTCACCGACGAACTCACCAAACTGACCACCGCTATCTCCCATTTGTGCGGCAAGCATGCCACTTACAACCAACATGCAAACCAGACCTCCTGTACCCGCCGTGCCCACTCCAAGAGCAACACATGTCATTGGTGCGATTGGCGCCAGTCTGGTTGCCATCATTCCGCCCACAACATTTCCTGACAGCTTAGAACCTTCGACAAATTTCGCCTGACGGCATTCCTCTTCGCGTCCGGTACGGCATGCTTCGTGAATTTTCATCGCCGCCGAGCTCGCGCCCAATCCAATTGCCAAATAACCGCCGGCCTTTATGTACTTAGAAGATCGCGCCACGCCCTCAATATGTGTCGCATATCCCGGCAATTGATTCGGTGCGCCTGCCTTGTTCCAGTTGTGCACAGTCCTTCGCGAAGATAATCCTAAAGCCCGTTTAAGTTTGGGGTGATCCGGGATGCCCGTCATCTTGCGAACCAAGAGCCCCAAACCGGTATCAAGCTTCGACATCAACCGCTTGCGCTGCGCAAAAAACTGCGGGGAATGGAGATTACCGTTCTGGCGGTACTGCTCGATATGTAAGCGTTCCAGTTCTTTAAGCGTGCCCTTAAGCGTTTCCATGTGCTGCCCCACCATAAACGATGCAACACCCAACGCTCCGGAAGAAACACCCAAAAACGGTTCAATCACCTCATGATGCTCAACCATGAAAGAAGCCTCTTCATCCGTCAGGTCTTTCAGCGCTTCATTCACTTTCTCCGCTGCCGCCATCATTTGCGCCTCTTCGCGTCGGCACATGTAGTTGCGCGAGTCGCTGAAGAGGACCATCTGCCCCGCTTTGACCTGTTCACCCAAATGACGGTTAAGCGAACGGAACTCGCGGCGCAGTGCTTCGCCAGGCGTCGTTTGGTACAGCGCGCTCCAGCGCTTCGCGGCTCATAGATGTCTGGACAATGTGAAAGCCTGACTCAGCCGGTTTCGGCAAGGTGTAGGCGTGGTCTTCCACCAGTTGCTCGGCCAGTGGTGGTTCGGGTTGGGGGCTGAAGGCGTTCCACGAAGCGCCGCCGCTATCAGTAACAACCCGCGGTTTCACTATGACCCAGTCACCGTTATTGATGGCTTCTACGAGTTTTCGCTGGTTGGCGCCTTGCAGATAGTTGGAGTGATTGAGGCCCATTGCATTGAGCAGGTTGTCGAATCCCGGCAGTTCATCCGGACGGTTGAGTGCCTCTCGAAAGGTGTCCATGGCCTGGTGGGTGTCGAGCGCCTGTTGGCCGTGGAGTTCACGTTGAGGGATAAGTCTGGTCACGTCCGTGCCCCGCTCTGCAAAACGGAGGACTTTGGCGAGCGAACTCAAACTTGAATGCCGGGTGTTTCTGTTTTGCGTGTAGGGGGAATCCGACTTCTCTGTGGCGCGCTGCTTGCTGCCATGCCACAGCGGGCTACCATCAAAAAGAGGAAAAAATGCTGCAAACCGCTCAAGTTGAGGGTCGAAACTACCGACACAGTACAGATTAGGGCTAATACTCCAGGCAGCTGCATTTCGGCCACCGCCACAGGCAAATAACCCTGGGCTTGATTGTCCCTTTGACTGCCATCACGGGATTGCCAATACTCATGGCAACTTGACGCTACCCGCACGGAACAAGGAATAACCCTTTGAAGCTGGAACTCAAGAACAGCTTGTCGGTGAAGTTGCTCCGGGTCGTGCTCCTGTCAGCATTGATCGTCGGCGTGGTCTTGAGCTGCGCGCAGATTGTGTTCGATGCCTACAAAACCCGTCAGGCCGTAGCCAGCGACGCCGAGCGGATCCTCGACATGTTCCGCGATCCCTCCACCCAGGCGGTTTACAGCCTGGACCGGGAAATGGGCATGCAGGTAATCGAAGGCCTGTTCCAGGACGAGGCGGTGCGCCAGGCGTCAATCGGCCATCCCAACGAAGCCATGCTCGCGCAGAAGTCCCGTGAGTTGCAGCATTCCAACAGCCGCTGGCTGACCGACCTGATTCTCGGCCAGGAGCGCACCTTTACCACGCAATTGGTCGGTCGCGGTCCCTACAGCGAGTATTACGGCGACCTGAGCATCACCCTCGACACCGCCACTTATGGCGAGAGTTTCATCGTCAGCTCGGTGATCATCTTCATTTCCGGCGTGCTGCGCGCGCTGGCCATGGGCCTGGTGCTGTATCTGGTTTATCACTGGCTGCTGACCAAACCGCTGTCGCGGATCATCGAGCACCTCACCGAAATCAACCCGGACCGCCCCAGCGAACACAAGATTCCGCAACTCAAGGGTCACGAGAAAAACGAGCTGGGCATCTGGATCAACACCGCCAACCAGTTGCTCGAATCCATCGAACGCAACACCCACCTGCGCCACGAAGCGGAAAACAGTCTGCTACGCATGGCCCAGTACGACTTTCTGACCGGCCTGCCGAACCGCCAGCAATTACAGCAGCAACTGGACAAGATTCTGGTCGACGCCGGCAAGCTGCAACGGCGGGTCGCGGTGTTGTGCGTGGGGCTGGATGATTTCAAGGGCATCAACGAGCAGTTCAGCTACCAGACCGGCGACCAGTTATTGCTGGCACTTGCCGATCGGCTGCGCGCCCACAGCGGTCGGCTTGGCGCACTCGCCCGCCTCGGCGGCGATCAGTTCGCGCTGGTGCAGGCCGATATCGAACAGCCTTATGAAGCCGCGGAACTGGCGCAAAGCATCCTCGACGATCTGGAAGCGGCGTTCGCCCTCGACCATCAGGAAATCCGCCTGCGCGCCACCATCGGCATCACCTTGTTCCCCGAAGACGGCGACAGCACGGAAAAGCTGTTGCAGAAAGCCGAGCAGACCATGACCCTGGCCAAGACCCGCTCGCGCAATCGCTATCAGTTCTACATCGCCAGCGTCGACAGCGAGATGCGCCGCCGGCGCGAACTGGAAAAAGACCTGCGTGATGCACTGCTGCGCGATCAGTTCTACCTCGTCTACCAGCCACAGATCAGCTATCGCGATCATCGCGTGGTCGGGGTCGAAGCGTTGATTCGCTGGCAGCATCCGGAACACGGTCTGGTGCCGCCGGATCTGTTCATTCCGTTGGCCGAACAGAACGGCACGATCATCGCCATTGGCGAATGGGTGCTCGATCAGGCCTGCAAACAACTGCGCGAATGGCACGATCAGGGTTTCGTCGACCTGCGCATGGCCGTCAACCTGTCCACCGTGCAACTGCACCACGCCGAGCTGCCGCGGGTGGTCAACAATCTATTGCAGATGTATCGCCTGCCTCCCCGCAGCCTGGAGCTGGAAGTCACCGAAACCGGCCTGATGGAAGACATCAGCACCGCCGCCCAGCACTTGCTCAGCCTGCGCCGCTCCGGGGCGCTGATCGCCATCGACGACTTCGGCACCGGTTATTCATCGCTGAGTTATCTGAAAAGCCTGCCGCTGGACAAGATCAAGATCGACAAGAGCTTCGTCCAGGATCTGCTGGATGACGACGACGATGCGACCATCGTTCGCGCGATCATTCAACTGGGCAAGAGCCTTGGCATGCAGGTGATTGCCGAGGGCGTGGAAACCGCCGAGCAGGAGACGTACATCATTTCCGAAGGCTGCCACGAAGGTCAGGGCTACCACTACAGCAAACCGCTGCCGGCCCGTGAGCTGGGTGCCTACCTCAAACAGGCGCAACGCAGCAACGCAGCCATTTTGTAACCTCAGAAGATCGCAGCCCAGCAGATGCAGCCGAAGGCTCGGACCGCGTTCGGACGATCTTTTGCGTTTCGTAAATAAGAAATATTTCCAGCCACAGCCCTTTACACATAATGCGAAAGATTTGCATTATGTCGCAGTTTTGCGCCCCCAGCGCCTATCCATTCAACTACCGAAGCAGGATGTTCGCCATGATTCGTATGCCTCTGGCTACCGCCAGTCTGCTGGCCATCGCTATTTCCCTCGCCGGTTGCGGCGAAGGCAAAGACAAAGCCGCCGCGCCGACGCCAGCTGCCAGCACTACCGCGCCAGCGGCTGCGCCTGCCGCTGCCGGTAAAGTCGACGAAGCGGCCGCCAAGGCTGTGGTCGCGCACTACGCCGACATGGTCTTCGCCGTTTACAGCGATGCCGAATCCACCGCGAAAACCCTGCAAACCGCCGTCGACGCGTTTCTCGCCAAGCCGAACGCCGATACCCTGAAAGCCGCCAAGGCTGCCTGGGTTGCCGCGCGCGTGCCTTACCTGCAGAGCGAAGTGTTCCGCTTCGGCAACACCATCATCGACGACTGGGAAGGTCAGGTGAATGCCTGGCCACTGGACGAAGGCCTGATCGACTACGTCGACAAATCCTACGAACACGCGCTGGGTAACCCGGGCGCCACGGCCAACATCATCGCCAACACTGAAGTGCAGGTCGGCGAAGACAAGGTCGATGTAAAAGACATCACCCCGGAAAAACTCGCCAGCCTCAACGAGCTGGGCGGTTCCGAGGCGAACGTCGCCACCGGCTACCACGCCATCGAATTCCTGCTCTGGGGCCAGGACCTGAACGGCACCGGCCCGGGCGCAGGCAACCGCCCGGCGTCGGACTACCTGGAAGGCGCCGGCGCCACCGGCGGTCACAACGATCGTCGCCGTGCGTACCTGAAAGCCGTGACCCAACTGCTGGTCAGCGACCTGGAAGAAATGGTTGGCAACTGGAAACCGAACGTGGCCGACAACTACCGCGCCACCCTGGAAGCCGAGCCGGCTGAAACCGGTCTGCGCAAAATGCTCTTCGGCATGGGCAGCCTGTCGCTGGGCGAACTGGCGGGTGAGCGCATGAAGGTTTCCCTGGAAGCCAACTCCCCTGAAGACGAGCAGGACTGCTTCAGCGACAACACCCACAACTCGCACTTCTACGATGCCAAAGGCATTCGTAACGTGTACCTGGGCGAGTACCCCCGTACCGACGGCACCAAAATGACCGGCGCCAGCCTGTCGTCGCTGGTGGCCAAGGCCGACCCGGCTGCCGACAACGCGCTGAAAGCCGATCTGGCCGCCACCGAAGCCAAGATCCAGGTCATGGTCGATCACGCCAACAAGGGTGAGCACTACGACCAGTTGATCGCTGCCGGCAACACTGCGGGCAACCAGATCGTGCGTGATGCCATCGCATCCCTGGTCAAGCAGACCGGTTCGATCGAAGCCGCTGCTGGCAAACTGGGCATCAGCGACCTGAACCCGGACAATGCTGATCACGAGTTCTGATCACAGCGTCTGCGTCAAAAAAAGGCGACCTGCGGGTCGCCTTTTTTCATGCCTGCTTTTTGCTGTAATGCTGATGACCTCATCGCTGGCAAGCCAGCTCCCACAGGGAATGGTGACTTACACGGATTCTGCAAACACCTCAAATCCTGTGGGAGCTGGCTTGCCAGCGATAGGGGCACCTCGGTCTCAAGTGAAACCCTGCCGTAAATCAAGTAAACGATAATTCCTCTTATTCAAACCCCCTCGCCCTGTTAGACTTTGCGCCTTTAATTTCGCCCGTCTGCAGGATGTCCGATGCCTTCGCTGTCGCTTCGCTTGTCCGCACTGCTTCTGGCCCTGGGCCTGAGTGCCTGTGATGACGCTCCGCGCTTTACCAAGGCTGAGCCTGGTGAAGCGCGTTCAGGCGGTGCAGCGACCGTGCGCAAGACCGATCAGAACGCCTTCTCCCTGCCCTCGGCCAACCTGCCGCCGTCGCGCCGGGTCGATTTCAGTGTCGGCAACAGTTTCTTCCGCAGCCCGTGGGTGATCGCACCGTCGACCACCACTGCGCGGGACGGCCTCGGTCCGCTGTTCAACACCAACGCCTGCCAGAACTGCCACATCAAGGACGGTCGCGGCCATCCACCGACGCCGGACGCAGCCAATGCGGTGTCCATGCTGGTACGCCTGTCGATTCCTGACGCGCCTGAATTTGCCAAACTCATCGAGCAGGTCGGCGTAGTGCCGGAGCCGGTCTACGGCGGCCAGTTCCAGGACATGGCGGTGCCCGGCGTCGTCCCCGAAGGCAAGGTGCGCGTCGAGTACACCCCGGTGCCGGTCCGCTTCAAGGACGGCACTGAAGTGGAACTGCGCAAACCGGTGCTGCAGTTCACTCAGCTGGGCTACGGCCCGATGCACCCGGACACGCGTTTCTCCGCCCGGATCGCGCCGCCGATGATCGGCCTCGGTTTGCTCGAAGCAATCCCGCAAGAGGCGATTCTCGCCAACGCCGCCGCGCAGGCGAAAGCGAACAACGGCATCAATGGCCGGCCGAATCAGGTCTGGGATGACGCGCAGCAGAAGACCGTCATGGGCCGGTTCGGCTGGAAAGCCGGGCAACCGAATCTCAATCAGCAGAATGTTCACGCGTTTTCCGGGGACATGGGCCTCACGACCAGCCTGCGCCCCTTCGATGACTGCACCGACGCGCAAACCACCTGCAAACAGGCACCGAACGGCAATGGCCCGGACGGCGAGCCGGAAGTCAGCGACAACATCCTGCGGCTGGTACTGTTCTACAGCCGCAACCTCGCGGTGCCGGCGCGCCGTGGCGTCAATGATCCCGAAGTGCTGGCCGGCAAGAACCTGTTCTTCCAAGCCGGTTGCCAGTCGTGCCACACCCCGAAATACACCACCGCCGCCAACGCGGCCGAACCTGAACTGGCCAATCAGGTGATTCGTCCGTACAGCGATCTGTTGCTGCATGACATGGGCGACGGCCTGGCCGACAACCGTACGGAATTCCAGGCCTCTGGCCGCGACTGGCGCACGCCGCCGTTGTGGGGGATCGGCCTGACGCAAGCCGTCAGCGGCCACACACAGTTTTTGCATGACGGTCGCGCGCGCAATCTGCTCGAAGCGGTGCTTTGGCATGGCGGCGAAGCGCAAGCCGCGCAGCAACAGGTTTTGTCTTTCAATGCCGAGCAGCGTGCCGCGCTGCTGGCGTTTTTGAACTCACTTTAAACACTGAAAAGAATCGGGAGCCCGACATGTTCCGTCCCAAGCTACTGTTCACCAGCCTTGCCGCGCTCGCCCTCGGTGCCTGCTCGCCGCAGGATCCGCAAGCGGTCACGTCGGCGGCCATCGCCAAATCGGTGATCCTGCCGACCTACACCCGTTGGGTCGAAGCCGACAGGCAACTGGCAGTCAGCGCCCTCGCCTACTGCCAGGACAAGGAAACCCTGGAAACCGCCCGCGCCGACTTTCTCCACGCGCAGAAAGCCTGGGCCGAGCTGCAACCGTTGCTGATCGGGCCGCTGGCCGAGGGCAACCGTTCGTGGCAGGTGCAGTTCTGGCCGGACAAGAAAAACCTCGTCGGTCGTCAGGTCGAGCAACTGGTCGTCGCCCAGCCACAGATCGACGCCGCTGCCCTGGCCAAATCGAGCGTGGTGGTGCAAGGCCTGTCGGCTTACGAGTACATCCTGTTCGATGAAAAGCCTGACGTTGCCAATGCTGAACAGAAAGCCAAGTACTGCCCGCTGTTGATCGCCATCGGCGAACGTCAGAAGCAATTGGCCGAGGAGATTCTGCAGAGCTGGAACAACAGCGACGGCATGCTGGCGCAGATGAGCAAATTCCCGAACCAGCGCTACGCCGACTCCCACGAAGCGATCGCCGATCTGCTGCGCGTGCAGGTCACCGCCCTCGACACGCTGAAGAAAAAGCTCGGCACGCCGATGGGCCGCCAGAGCAAGGGTGTGCCACAGCCGTTCCAGGCCGATGCATGGCGCAGCCAGGCGTCGCTGACCGCACTGGAAGCCAGCCTTGCCGCCGCCAAAACCGTCTGGGAAGGCGTCGACAACAAAGGCTTGCGCGGTCTGCTGCCGACCGAACAGAAACCGTTGGCGGACAAGATCGACGCCGCCTACGCCGCGTCGCTGGAACTGTTCGGCAGCACGCAGCGTTCGCTGACCGAAATGCTCCAGGACGACGCCGGTCGCCAGCAGCTCAACGACCTCTACGACAGCCTCAACGTCGTCCATCGCCTGCACGAAGGCGAACTGGCCAAGGCGTTGGGCATTCAACTGGGCTTCAACGCCAACGACGGTGACTGATGAGGACAAGTGCCATGCTGCGACGCCAGGCTCTGACTTTAGGTAGTGTGCTGCTGGGAGCAGTGACTCTGGGCGGCTGGACGCTGTTCAAGCGCAAGGATCAGAGCCCGTTGTTGCTCTCGGCGCGCGATGACACCGATGGCAAGCACTACGCCGTCGGCTATCGGCTGGACGGCACTCGCGTGTTCGCCACGCACGTCGGCCAGCGCTGTCACGACATCATCAATCACCCGACGCTGCCGATCGCGCTGTTCGTTGCCCGCCGGCCGGGCACCGAGAGCTACCTGATCGACCTGCGCGACGGGGCCTTGCTGCAGACCGTGACGTCGCAGCCGAACCGGCACTTCTACGGCCATGCGGTGGTGCACAAGGACGGCGAATACCTGTACGCCACCGAAAACGATACGACCGATCCGGGCCGCGGCCTGCTCGGGGTGTACCGGTTCGAAGGCGAGCGGCTGGTGCACAGCGGCGAGATTTCCACCCATGGCCTGGGCCCGCATCAGGTGTCGTGGATGCCGGATGGGGAAACCCTGGTGGTGGCCAACGGCGGGATTCGGACCGAAGCGGAAAGCCGCGTCGACATGAACCTCAATGCCATGGAACCGAGCCTGGTACTGATGCAGCGCGACGGCACCCTGCTGAGCAAGGAAACCCTCGCCCAGCAGATGAACAGCGTACGTCACCTGGGCATCGCCAGCGACGGCACCATCGTCGCCGGTCAGCAATTCATGGGCGCGTCCCACGAGCGTTCCGAACTGCTGGCAATCAAGCGTCCAGGGCAACCGTTCGTGGCGTTCCCGGTGCCGGATCACCAGTTGCAGTCAATGGGGCATTACACCGCCAGCGTCGCCGTGCACAGCGATTTACGTCTGGTGGCGCTGACGGCGCCGCGTGGCAACCGGTTCTTCATCTGGGATCTGGACAGCGGCGAAGTGCGCCTCGACGCGCCCTTGCCTGATTGCGCCGGTGTCGGCGCGGTGAAGGACGGGTTTGTCGTGACCTCAGGGCAAGGGCGTTGCCGCTACTACGATTGCCGCCAGAATGAACTGCTGGCCAAACCGCTGGAGCTGCCGGCGGGGCTCTGGGACAACCATCTGCATTTGATGGCCTGACCCCGTATTGGTGGCGAGGAGATTTATCCCCGTTCGGCTGCGCAGCAGCCGTAAAACCATCCGATACGGAGCAACCGACAGGACGCGGTTGCAGGTTTTGGGGCGGCTATGCCATCCAACGGGGATAAATCCCCTCGCCACAGGTTTTCCACTCGCCCTCACCTGTGAAAACTGCCAGTTGGAATCCGCACCTGACTCGGAGTAATGTGCCCGCCTGTCTCACCTGATTTATCCAAGGAACTGGAAATATGCTGCGTCGCCGCATGCTGATCATGTTGGGTGTTGTCTTGTTGATCGTCCTGGTCCTGGGCGGGTACAAGGCCTTTTCGATCTACACAATGATCCAGGGCTTTTCCAAGCCGAAACCGCCCATCAGCGTCGCGGTGGCCACGGCTTACGAGCGGCCGTGGCAGATGCGTCTGCCCACGGTCGGCACACTGAAAGCGCTGCAAGGCGTCGAGCTGAGCCTGGAAGTCGCCGGCACCGTCACCGAACTCAAATTCGAATCCGGGCAGAAGGTCAAGGCCGGGCAACCGCTGCTGCAACTCGACAGCGCCGTCGAAACCGCCCTGCTGGAAACCGCCAGGGCCGACCTCGGTCTGGCGCAACTGGACTTCGGCCGCGGCAGCCAACTGGTCGACAGCCGGGCCATCTCCAAAGGCGAGTACGACCGGCTTTCGGCGGTTCTGCAAAAGAACAAGGCCACGGTCAACCAGCTCAATGCCTCCCTGGCGAAAAAACGCATCCTCGCGCCGTTCAGCGGCACCATCGGCATTCGTCAGGTCGACGTCGGCGATTACCTCGCCAGCGGCACCAAAATCGCCACCCTGCAGGACCTGAGCAGCCTCTACGCCGACTTCTATGTGCCCGAGCAATCGGTACCGAAACTGGCCATCGGCCAACCGGTGAATATCTCGGCCGCCGCTTACCCCGGCCAGGTCTTCCCGGGCAAGATCAGCGCGATCAACCCGATCGTCGAAAGCTCGACGCGTAACATTCTGGTGCGCGCCACCCTGGCCAACCCCGACGGCAAACTGCTGCCGGGCATGTTCGCCAGCCTCGATGTGCTGCTGCCCGATCCGCAGAAGCACATCGTGGTGCCGGAAAGCGCGATCACCTACACCCTCTACGGCAACTCGGTCTACGTGGTCGGCCAGAAGAAAGCCGCAGACGGCAGCGTCGAAAAGGACGACAAGGGCCAACCGGTGCTGATTGCCGAGCGACGCTTCATCGAAACCGGTGAACGCCGCGAGGGCCTGGTGATGATCAACAAGGGCGTGCAGAGCGGCGAACAAGTGGTGACGGCCGGCCAGATCAAACTGGACAACGGCGCCCATATTGCCATCAGCGAAGACAAGACCCTCGGCGAGCAGAACAGTCCGCCTCGCGCCGACTGATCAAGGAATTCCCATGGCTTTTACTGATCCGTTCATCCGCCGCCCGGTGCTCGCCACCGTGGTCAGCCTGTTGATTGTGCTGCTCGGCTTTCAGGCCTGGAGCAAGTTGCCCCTGCGCCAATACCCGCAAATGGAAAACGCCCTGATCACGGTGACCACGGCCTACCCCGGGGCCAACGCCGAAACCATTCAGGGTTACATCACCCAACCGATGCAGCAAAGCCTGGCCAGCGCCGAGGGCATCGACTACATGACGTCGGTCAGCCGGCAGAACTTCTCGGTGATTTCGATCTACGCACGTATCGGCTCCAACACCGATCGCCTCTTTACCGAGTTGCTGGCCAAGGCCAACGAGGTGAAAAACAAACTGCCGCAGGACGCTGAAGACCCGGTGCTGAGCAAGGAGTCCGCCGACGCCTCGGCGCTGATGTACATCAGCTTCTTCAGCAAGGACTTGAGCAACCCGCAGATCACCGACTACCTGTCACGGGTGATCCAGCCGAAACTCGCGACCCTGCCGGGCATGGCCGAAGCAGAGATTCTCGGCAATCAGGTGTTCGCCATGCGCCTGTGGCTCGACCCGGTGAAGCTCGCCGGTTTCGGCCTCAGCGCCAGCGACGTGACCAATGCGGTGCGCCAGTACAACTTCCTCTCCGCCGCCGGCGAGGTGAAAGGCGAGTACGTGGTCACCAGCATCAACGCCAACACCGAACTGAAATCCGCCGAGGCTTTTGCGGCGATTCCGCTCAAGGTCAGTGGCGACAGCCGCGTGCTGCTCGGCGATGTCGCGCGGGTGGAGATGGGCGCGGAAAACTACGACTCGATCAGTTCGTTCGGCGGCACGCCGTCGGTGTACATCGGCATCAAGGCCACGCCCGGCGCCAACCCGCTGGACGTGATCAAGGAAGTGCGCAAGCTGATGCCCGAGCTGGAAGCGCAGCTGCCGCCGAACCTCAAGAGCGAGATTGCCTACGACGCCACCCTGTTCATTCAGGCCTCCATCGACGAGGTAGTGAAAACCCTGTTCGAAGCGGTACTGATCGTGATTGTCGTAGTGTTTCTGTTCCTCGGCGCGTTGCGTTCGGTGGTGATTCCGGTGGTGACCATTCCGTTGTCGATGATCGGCGTGATGTTCTTCATGCAGATGATGGGCTACTCGATGAACCTGCTGACGCTGCTGGCAATGGTGCTGGCCATCGGTCTGGTGGTGGACGATGCGATTGTCGTGGTGGAAAACATCCACCGGCACATCGAGGAAGGCAAGACGCCGTTTGATGCGGCCCTGGAAGGTGCGCGGGAAATCGCCATGCCGGTGGTGTCGATGACCATCACCCTGGCCGCGGTGTACGCGCCGATCGGCTTCCTCACCGGTCTGACCGGCGCGCTGTTCAAGGAGTTTGCGCTGACCCTCGCCGGGGCGGTGGTGATCTCCGGGATCGTCGCCCTGACCCTGTCGCCGATGATGTGCGCACTTCTGCTGCGTCACGAAGAAAACCCCAGTGGCCTCGCCCACCGTCTCGACCGCATTTTCGACCGTCTCAAGCGCCGCTATCAAAGCATGCTGCATGGCACGCTGAACACGCGGCCGGTGGTGCTGGTGTTCGCGGTGATCGTGCTGTGCCTGATTCCGGTATTTCTCAAGTTCGCCAAGTCGGAACTGGCGCCGGACGAAGACCAGGGCATCATTTTCATGATGGCCACCGCGCCGCAGCCGACCAACCTCGATTACCTGAGCACCTACACCGACGAGTTCATCAAGATCTTCAAGGAATTCCCCGAGTACTATTCCTCGTTCCAGATCAACGGCTACAACGGCGTGCAGGCGGGCATTGGCGGGTTCCTGCTCAAGCCATGGAACGAACGCAGCCGCACACAGATGCAAATCCTCCCTGAGGTGCAGGGCAAACTGGAAGGCATCCCGGGCCTGCAGATTTTCGGCTTCAACCTGCCCTCCCTGCCTGGCACCGGTGAAGGCTTGCCGTTCGAGTTTGTGGTCAACACCGCCAACGACTACGAATTGCTGCTGCAAGTGGCCGACCGGATCAAGAAGCGCGCGATGGAGTCGGGCAAGTTCGCCTTCGTCGACCTCGATCTGGCGTTCGACAAACCCGAGGTGGTGGTCGATATCGACCGCGCCAAAGCCGCACAAATGGGCGTGTCGATGCAGGATCTGGGGGGCACGCTGGCGACGTTGCTGGGTGAAGCGGAAATCAACCGGTTCACCATCGAGGGGCGCAGTTACAAGGTCATTGCTCAGGTTGAACGCCCCTTCCGCGACAACCCGGACTGGCTGAATAATTACTACGTGAAAAACACCCAGGGCGAGTTACTGCCGCTGTCGACTCTGATCAAGGTCAGCGACCGCGCACGACCGCGCCAGCTCAATCAGTTCCAGCAACTCAATGCGGCGAAGATCTCCGGTTTTCCGCTGGTGAGCATGGGTGAAGCCATCGACACCGTTCTGCAGATCGCCCGGGAGGAAGCACCGGCCGGTTTTGCCTTCGACTATGGCGGTGCGTCACGCCAGTTCGTTCAGGAAGGCAGCGCGTTGTGGGTGACGTTTGCACTCGCGCTGGCGATCATTTTTCTGGTGCTGGCGGCGCAGTTCGAGAGTTTCCGCGATCCGCTGGTGATTCTGGTGACGGTGCCGTTGTCGATCTGCGGGGCGCTGATTCCGCTGTTCCTGGGCTGGTCGAGCATGAACATCTACACCCAGGTGGGGCTGGTGACGCTGATCGGCCTGATCAGTAAACACGGCATCCTGATCGTCGAATTCGCCAACCAGTTGCGCAAGGACAAAGGCCTGACAGTGCGTGAAGCCGTTGAGGAAGCGGCAGCGATTCGTTTACGGCCGGTGTTGATGACCACTGCAGCGATGGTGTTTGGCATGGTGCCGTTGATTCTCGCCACCGGTGCCGGCGCGGTCAGCCGCTTTGATATCGGCATGGTGATTGCCACGGGGATGTCGATCGGCACGTTGTTTACGCTGTTCGTCTTGCCATGCGTTTACACCCTGCTGGCGAAACCCGATCCCACACCAACCGCATAACCCCCTGTAGGAGTGTGCCTGCTCGCGATAGCGGTCTGTCAGTTAATAATGATTTGAATGACACACCGCTATCGCGATCAGGCTCACTCCTACAAGAGATCTGTGTCGTGTCGGGCATAAAAAAGGCCTCGCATCTGCGAGGCCTTTCAGGTGGGCTTCAATCGGTTCAACTCTGCGGCCTCATTCCTTGGGAAAGTCCGAACATGAACAACAACAAATCATGGTCGGGCTTGGTCGCCACGGAGGCTTTGGCCACCCGTGGGATCGAACAATGGGCGTCGCTGGTAGACGCCCCAATGACCTGCATGCGTGGCTGCTCCCAGGCAGCCACCGCCAGTGATGCAACTGCCAAGGCTCCAACCAAAAACAAACCTCGTGCAATTTCGAGTTTCATCGCTATAAACCTTTGATAGCGCTGCCAAACGCCGTCTCATAAAAGTAGACGAGTTTTTTCCAGTCCGCGTCGCGGAACGACGAGTGGCGGCGTAATTGCTTCATGTCGTGAGAGGCAGCGCGATAGGCAGTCAGACGCTGGCGACATTTCTCCAGGTCGATCAGGGCTACTTCAACCTTGGCCGATTCGCCTTCGCCGGTGACCCGCACGAACACATGTTTGATGTAGATGCAGCTGTGCTGCCAACGGCCCTTGTGCATGCGCGCCAGATTCTCGGCGAGGTCCTTGAGCACACGCTCATAAACGACGTCGCCGCACTGATCACGCCCGCCGGCAGAAGCCAGCCAGTGTTCCAGCTCCTGGAAACCGTCCAGGGACTTGGTCACCAGCAACGCACGCCACTTGTGCTGCGGGTCGGGCTGGGTACCACAGAAAACGATTTGCGGCACGCGCACGCCAAGCTTGCTCACGCCGGTCAGGGCATCCAGCTCACGCAATACCGTCGGCCGTCCGAACGGGTGCAACCAGCTGCGATAGATATGACCGGTCTGGCGCTTGGCATACAGCAGTTGACCATCGCGTCCAACGACCCGCTGGACTCCACTTTCGCCACCGCGCCGCACGTTGGGTTCTTCCACCCACTCACCGCGCTGGTTCCAGTAAAAGTCAAAGCGATCTTGCGGAGCGACGTCCGTTTCTGCTGCAAATTGCACTGCCATCCTGTTACCTCTTGCGTAATACGTAAACTCGCCACATGGCGTAGAGCGGAATAAAGTCCAGTTGTTCCTGAATTCGAAACCCTGCTTCCTCGAATTCCTTTTCGACCGTAGCGGCCGGTAACACAAAGCGATTCTGGTATTGCCGTTTGTCACGCTTCTGCTCGGCGCGTTGACGCTTCCACGCCTTGAAATTGCCGTCGACCCACAGCGAAACAATCACGCTGTCGCGGGTCACGCGCTCAAATTCACGCAGAATCGTGCGCCGATGCTCGGCCTCACCGATGTGATGCAGCAGTCGCATGCAAAAAATGCTGTCGACGGCGTTATCCGGCAAGGCGATGTCGAACGCAGACGTGTGCAAGGGTTGTACCCGTTTCACCACGTCAGCCGGTTGCGACGCCATGGCCGTCTTGATCATCGACTCGGAATTGTCCGCGCCGATGATCACCCGATTGGTTTTTTCACCCAGCAATGGCCAGAAACGCCCCGCCCCACAAGGCAGGTCCAGCACCAGTCCTGGCTCGCCGACCAACGCCAGCGCCTTGCGGGCCAGCTGTTCGTCACGCCAGTGAGAAAGACGACGACCAAGGCTTTCCTTGTGCTTGCGCAGATATTTCTGGGCATGCTGATCGTCATATTTTTCGGAAAAATCGAGCTTGATCGGGCCGGCCATCACCAGGACTCCTGAGTTACTGATGCCACCACCATAGGCAGCGGCGTGTCAGCGTCAGGTCATCCCTTTGTGAAAAAAACGTCGGGGCTACCGGCAAAGTATTACAGAGTTATACAGGATTTAGACAGCTTCGAGGGAGTAGCCTCGAGCCACTACGTGCGTCGAGGCGCCCCAAGATCCACCTCGAAGCGGCAGCCATTGGGCGTCATCGTGCTCAAATTGACCGTCCAGCCCTGGTTTTCACAGATCCGTTGCACCAGAGACAGGCCGAGCCCAAGGCCTTCACCACGGTTTTCCGTGCCACGCACGAAAGGCTGGAACATGGCTTCGCGTTTTTCTTCCGGAATGCCCACACCGGAGTCTTCCACCACAAACCCGTTGGCGGTAAGGGTCAGGCGAATAAAGCCCTGATCGGTGTAATGGCAAGCGTTGCGCAACAGGTTGCCCATCACCGCGGTCAGCAACGTTGCGTTGTAACAGGTGTCCGGCGGGTTGCCGGGTTCGAACTGCAACCTCAGCCCCTTGCTTTCAATCGGCTCGCGCCATACGCACAACAGGCTGTCAGCCACTTGCGCAATATTCTGCTGCAGCGCCACCCCGGCGTTTTCGCGCTGGGCACGGGCGAGCATCAGGAAGGTCTGCACCAACTCGCGCATTTCCTCGCTGGCCCGGGCGATACGTTCCACCTGAGAACGACCGCGTTGATCAATGGCCGGATTCTCCAGCAGCAGTTCGCAAGAGCTGGCCAGCACCATCAAGGGGGTGCGCAGTTCGTGACTGACGTCGCTGGTGAATAATCTTTCACGGGTCAGGGCCTGACGCAGGCGACCGAGGGTGGCGTCGAACGCCACCGCCAGTTCGCCGACTTCGTCAGCCGCGTAGTCGGGGGCGAGCGGCGGCGCCAGCCCGAGCAACTGATCGCGGTGGCGAACCTGACGCGCCAGACGCACCACCGGCGCCATCACTTTGCGCGCAAGCACCCAGCCGAGGAATACCGCCAACGCCAGACTGAGCACAAAGCCCACCAGCACGACGGCAAACAGCACACGCTCGCGCTCTTCGAAATCGCTCTGATCCTGCAGCAGCACATATCGCCGGCCGTCGACGATTTCGACCATGGCGTGATACGACAACTGTTCGCGGAAGACTTCATGGAAGCCCGCATCCAGGTGACGCAAATCCTTGGGTAACTCGAAATCACCTGGCCCGCCGCTGAAATAGAACAACTGGTCCGGCTCGGGCCGATGGCTCCAGTCCGAGACGTTGTCCATCAGCAACAGGCGCTGCAGATCGCCACCCAACCCTGCCGAAATCAGTTTCTCCTCCACCAGATGCACCGTCGCCACGATGCCCATGGCAAAGGCGCCGGCTACCAGCGCGCTCATCAACGCAAAGGCAATGATGATCCGCTGGGAAAGGCTTTGCTTAAACTCCATCACGCCCCTCGGCCAAGCGGTAACCCACGCCGTGCACGGTATGCAGCAATGGTTTTTCGAACGGTTTGTCGATCACCTGACGCAATTGGTGGACGTGGCTGCGCAGGCTGTCGCTGTCCGGGCAATCATCGCCCCACAGCGCTTCTTCGAGAATTTCCCGCCGCAGCACGTGCGGGCTCTTCTGCATCAACACCGCCAGCAACTTGAGGCCGACCGGGTTGAGCTTGAGCAGTTTGCCTTCGCGGGTCACTTCCAGGGTGTCGAGGTCGTAGTTCAGATCGCCGACCTGCAACGCCCGGCGACCACCGCCCTGGGTGCGGCGCATCACCGCCTCGACCCGTGCCGCCAGTTCGGACAGGGCGAACGGTTTGACCAGGTAATCGTCGGCGCCGGACTTGAAACCCTGCAAGCGGTCGTCGAGTTGATCGCGAGCGGTGAGCATGATCACCGGCGTGTCACGACGGGCGTCTTCACGCAGGCGCTTGCACAGGGTGTAGCCATCAATGCCCGGCAGCATGATATCGAGCACGATCAGGTCGTAATGTTCGGTGGCAGCCAGATGCAGGCCCGACAGACCGTCCTGGGCACAATCGACTGTGTAGCCTTTGAGCCCCAGATAATCGGCCAGATTGGCCAGGATGTCGCGGTTGTCTTCGACCAATAGAATTCGCATGGGCACCTCCTCCGTACACAGTAACGGCCGTCATGGCCCGCGCAGCTTAAGGCCAGATTCTCCCCAGAGCTAGGGTTGAGCGTTTCGCGACTCAACTCTCTCGAGCATATTCAAGTCTTAACAAATTTTTCACTATAGGTTCACAACCTGGCGACAGTGACGCCGCGACACTCCCGCGCCATCGTAAAAGGAAGCAGACTATGGATTTTTTCAAGACGGCGCCCCTGCGCCTGCTGCTGTTGATTACCGGCGCCTGGCTGCTGATTTTTTTTCTGACCCGGACCATTCTGCTCCTGACTCATCTGGATGAGGCCGGTGGCGTTGCCCTGTCGGTGTTCGGCATTGGTTTGCTGTATGACCTGGGTTTCCTTGCCTATGCGGCGCTGCCGTTGGGCCTGTATCTGTTGCTGTGCCCACCGGCCTTGTGGCGCCGCCGCGGTCATCGCTGGTTCCTGCGAGGGCTGCTGACCGTCAGCCTGTTCGTCATGCTGTTCGTGTCGGTGGCCGAATGGCTGTTCTGGGACGAGTTCGGCGTGCGCTTCAACTTCATCGCCGTGGACTACCTGGTGTACTCCGATGAAGTGCTGAACAACGTGCTCGAGTCGTACCCGATCGGCACCCTGCTGAGCATTCTGGCGCTGCTGGCCATTGGCATCAGCTTCGCGTTGCGCAAGCCGTTCAATGCGGCGCTGAATGCGCCACTGCCGCCGTTGCGCAAACGCCTGCTCAATGCGCTGGCGCTGCTGCTGGTGACCGGTCTCAGTCTGCAACTGCTCAGCCAGGACGCACCGCGCGCCCAGGGCGGCAATGCCTACCAGAACGAACTGGCGAGCAACGGCCCTTATCAGTTCTTCGCGGCCTTTCGTAACAATGAGCTGGATTACAGCCAGTTCTACAGCAGCCGCTCGTCAGAAGAGGTGGCCCGGCAGATTCGCGCTGAACTGAACGAGCCCAACGCCCGCTTCATCGGTCAGGATCCGCAGGATATTCGCCGGGTGATCGACAACCCCGGCACGGCACGCACGCCCAACATCGTGCTGGTGACCATCGAAAGCCTCAGCGCCAAGTACCTGGGCAGCAACGGTGACAAGCGCGATCTGACCCCGCACCTCGATGCGCTGCGCAAACAGAGCCTGTATTTCAATAATTTCTACGCCACCGGCACCCGTACCGACCGTGGCCTGGAAGCCATCACCCTGGCCATTCCACCGACGCCGGGCCGCTCGATCGTCAAACGCATCGGCCGCGAAAGCGGGTTCGCCAGCCTGGGTCAGCAATTGAGTGCGGTAGGCTATGACAGCGTATTCGTCTACGGCGGGCGCGGTTACTTCGACAACATGAACGCGTTCTTCAGCGGTAACGGTTATCGCGTGGTCGATCAGAGCAGCGTCGACGAGGCCGAAATCCACTTCAAGAACGCCTGGGGCATGGCCGACGAGGACCTGTACACGCAAACCCTGAAACTGGCCGATGCCGATTTCGCCAAGGGCCAGCCGTTTCTGTTGCAGTTGATGACCACCTCCAACCATCGCCCGTACACCTACCCGGACAACCGCATCGACATCAAGTCCGGCAACGGTCGCGACGGCGCGGTGAAGTACACCGACTACGCCATCGGCCAGTTCCTTGAGCAGGCGCGCCAGAAACCGTGGTTCGACAACACGATCTTCATCTTCGTCGCCGACCACACCGCCGGTAGCGCCGGCAAGGAAGACCTGCCGATCGCCAACTATCAGATTCCGCTGTTCATTTATGCACCGAAGCTGATCGAACCACGCGAAAACGGCCAACTGGCCAGCCAGATCGACCTCGCGCCGACCCTGCTGGGCTTGCTGAACATGGATTACCAGTCGACGTTCTTCGGGCGCAACCTGCTGCAGGACAATCCCTTGCCGCCACGCGTGGTGGTTGGCAACTACCAGCATCTGGGGCTGTTCGACGGCAAGGATCTGGCCATTCTCAGCCCGCGCCAGGGCTTGCGCCGACACGACGATGCGCTGACTGAAAGCCGTGAATCCCGGGCGACCAGCGATGACCCGCTGATCAGCCGCGCCATCACCTACTACCAAACCGCCAGTTATGGCTTCAAACATCAGCTGCTTGGCTGGAAAGCATCCAAGGAGGGTGCGCCGCAAGTCAGCGAACGTTAATCGAAGCGCCCCGGGCCGATGCACCGGGGCGTTTTTTTGCTCAGGATCCAACATGTCATCAAACGTTGTGCGCCCCACCCCTCGCCCGTTGAATCCGTGGCTTTATCTGGGCATTCCCGCTGCTGCAGCGCTCATGCTGATCTTGCTGGAAACCACCGACCTGGACATGGTCCTGGCGCAAATGTTCTACGACCCGGTGGCGGGAAAGTTCATCGGCCGGCACAGCTTCTTCCTTGAAAACATCCTGCACGACCGCGCCAAACAGGTCGTGATCGGATTTTCGGTGTTTGCCATACTGGGTTTTATCGGCGCGTTTCTCATCGGCCGGCTCAAGCCGTTCAGGCGCGAACTGGGTTGCCTGGTGCTCTCACTCGGCCTGGCCACGTCATTCGTCACACCGATGAAAGCGGTGACGGCGGTGCAATGCCCATGGAGCCTGGAGCAATTCGGCGGCCACGAAACCTACAGCAAACTGCTCGACCATCGCCCGCCCACCGACAATCCCGGCCGTTGCTGGCCCGGTGGTCATGCGGCTACCGGTTTCACCCTGTTTGCGCTGTTCTTTGTGCTGCGTGACCGACGTCCGCGTCTCGCCCGACAGGCGTTCATCTTTGCCTTTGCCCTGGGCTCGGTGTTCTCGATCAGCCGGATGATGCAGGGTGCGCACTTCTTTTCGCACAACGTGTGGACGGCGATTTTCTGTTGGCTGATTTGCCTGGGGTCGTATTACTGGGTGCTGTATCGCCCGGCGGTGAAGGCTGAAGCCGTCGTCAAGGCACAACCGGTCAGCGCCTGATCTGACGCTATCGCTGGCAAGCCAGCTCCCACAATGTCCAAGGTGAAACACGTATTGGGTGAACACCATAGATCCTTGTGGGAGCTGGCTTGCCAGCGATGGCCGCACCTCGGTCTCAAGCCAACACTAAATCGAAGGCAATAAAAAACCCCGCTGGCTTTCGCCAGCGGGGTTTTGCGTTACAGGGGTAAGGCTGGCTTACATCATGCCGCCCATGCCACCCATGCCGCCCATGTCTGGCATACCGCCGCCAGCCGAGCCTTCTTTCTTCGGTGCATCAGCAACAGCGGCTTCGGTGGTCAGGATCAGACCGCCGATCGAGGCTGCAGCTTGCAGAGCGGAACGGGTTACCTTGGTTGGGTCCAGGATGCCCATTTCGATCATGTCGCCGTATTCGCCGGAAGCAGCGTTGTAACCGAAGTTACCTTTGCCGTTCTTCACTTCGTTGACGACTACACTTGGCTCGTCACCGGAGTTGGCAGCGATCTGACGCAGCGGCGCTTCAACAGCGCGACGCAGCACAGCGATACCGACGTTCTGGTCAGCGTTGTCGCCGGTCAGTTCGGTCAGGGCTTCCAGAGCGCGGATCAGCGCAACGCCACCGCCAGGTACCACGCCTTCTTCAACGGCTGCACGGGTTGCGTGCAGAGCGTCTTCAACGCGGGCCTTCTTCTCTTTCATTTCAACTTCGGAACCCGCGCCAACCTTGATCACCGCAACGCCGCCGGACAGCTTGGCCAGACGCTCTTGCAGTTTTTCACGGTCGTAGTCCGAGGAAGTCTCGGCAACCTGAGCACGGATCTGAGCGATACGCGCCTGGATGTCGCCTTCAACGCCAGCACCGTCAACGATGATGGTGTTTTCCTTGGACAGGGTGACACGCTTGGCGTTACCCAGGTGCTCCAGAGTGGTGCTTTCCAGGCTCAGGCCGATTTCTTCGGAGATCACGGTACCGCCGGTCAGAACGGCGATGTCCTGCAGCATGGCCTTGCGACGGTCGCCGAAGCCTGGAGCCTTGACGGCTGCGACTTTAACGATGCCACGCATGTTGTTCACAACCAGAGTCGCCAGGGCTTCGCCTTCAACGTCTTCGGCCACGATCAGCAGTGGGCGACCGGCTTTGGCAACGGCTTCCAGCACTGGCAGCATTTCGCGGATGTTCGAGATCTTCTTGTCGACCAGCAGGATCAGCGGGCCGTCGAGCTCGGCCACCATGGTGTCTGGCTTGTTGACGAAGTACGGGGACAGGTAGCCACGGTCGAACTGCATGCCTTCTACAACCGACAGTTCGTTTTCCAGGCCCGAGCCTTCTTCAACGGTGATCACGCCTTCTTTACCGACTTTTTCCATGGCTTCGGCAATGATGTCGCCGATGGAGTTGTCGGAGTTGGCGGAGATGGTGCCGACCTGAGCGATCGCCTTGGTGTCAGCGCATGGCTTGGACAGGGCTTTCAGCTCTTTGACGATCGCGATGGTCGCTTTGTCGATACCGCGCTTGAGGTCCATCGGGTTCATGCCGGCAGCGACGGCTTTCAGGCCTTCGTTGACGATCGACTGAGCCAGAACGGTAGCGGTGGTAGTACCGTCACCGGCGTCATCGTTGGCACGGGAGGCAACGTCTTTGACCAGCTGCGCGCCCATGTTTTCGAAGCGATCTTCGAGCTCGATTTCCTTGGCGACGGAAACGCCGTCCTTGGTGATGGTCGGAGCGCCGAAGCTCTTCTCGAGGATCACGTTACGGCCTTTCGGGCCCAGGGTCGCTTTTACCGCGTCAGCCAGAACGTTGACGCCTTTGAGCATCTTGGAGCGGGCGGCATCGCCGAATTTAACTTCTTTAGCAGCCATGATCGATATTCCTTAAATACTTTGTAGTAGCGGGAAAATGAGCGGGGAAATCAGCCTTCCAGTACAGCGAGAATCTCGTTCTCAGCCATTACCAGCAGGTCTTCGCCGTCGACTTTCACAGTGTTGCTGCCGGAGTAAGGACCGAACACAACCTTGTCACCGACTTTAACGGCCAGCGCACGCACTTCACCGTTTTCCAGAGTCTTGCCTGGGCCTGCAGCGACAATCACACCGTGGTTGGCTTTTTCAGCAGCCGAACCTGGCAGGACGATACCGCCAGCGGTTTTCTTTTCTTCTTCGCTGCGACGGATAACGACGCGGTCATGCAGAGGACGAAGCTTCATTGTCGATCTCTCCTAATTGTGGTTTTCATCGGCCGGTGTAGTCCCGGCGGGTTTAACAAATCCGGCCTGCGCCGGTTGCGATTCGTCGAGCGAACCGCGGAAGTCTGTCCGACTCAATGCCGGAAACCTTTCGGTGACCGATACATAAGGGCGCATAAGGTTATTACAAGGGCGAGGTCAGAATTTTTTTCACGATCAGACCCCATAAACGAACACGGCACCCGAAGGTGCCGTGTCGATGCAGACGTTACTTGCTGTCGCGGTGTTCGTACTCGCCTTCGATGACATTCGGCTCACGCCCCAAAGGTTCGCGTGGAGCAGGCCCGCCACGGGGTTGCAGGTCATCGGCAAAGGCACGCTGGCGCATGGCCTGGTCTTCGGCGCGTTGACGCATTTTGTTCGCCAGCAGACAACGGGTGAACGGCAGCAGCATCACCAGACCGACCACGTCGCTGATGAAGCCCGGCAGGATCAACAGGCCACCGGCCAGGGCGAGCATCAGGCCTTCAAGCATGGTTTGCGCAGGCAGTTCGCCGCGGTTCAGGCTTTCACGGGCACGCAGGGCGGTGGCCAGACCGGCGATACGCAGCACGAACACGCCGAACATCGAGCCAAGAATGATCAGCAGCAGGGCCGGGAAAAACCCGATAGCCCCTGCCACTTTGACGAATACGAACAGCTCCAGCACCGGAAACAGCAGAAAGAGCAACAAAAAAGGGCGCATCAAAGATTCCTCAACGCAAGAAATGCCTTGCAGTAAGCCTTAGATGACGTCGCCCTTTCGTGAATTCAAGCATCGGCCTCAGCATTTTTTGGCCAGACCTCGGCGTGAGCCAGAGAAACCAAGGCCTCGCGCACTTGTATCGGCGTGTGACAAGGCGCTTGAAACGGCAACCAGTGCAACGCCTGACCGATGCGCAAGTGCATGCCTTCGCTGTCGATCCCGGCCAGTTGCGCCGGCACCGTCTGCGGCAGGCCTGCGAGCTCCACGTAGTGGGCGATGGCCTTGGCGTGATCGCTGTTCATGTGCTCGACCATGCTGATTTCAGCCTTGCCGGCGAAGGGGTTGGCCAGGGTCAGTTGCTCGACCCAGTGGATCGCGCCGAAACCGCCAATGTAGCGATGACGCACAGGATTAAGCACCCAGAAGTCGAAATCGTGGGCCTTGTGGTAGTTCTGCGAATCGGGGAAATAGCGGTAGTAACGCTCGGCGGCGGCTTCGATGGCGGCTGGCTCTTCGAGCTTTTGCGCCTCGGCCAGATAGGTCAGGCGACCGACGGCCTGCACGTCGTCGGCCTCACGCTCGCCCACCAACAACGAGCATTTCGGGTCTTTTTGCAGGTTGTGGGTGTGCTGGGCGATGCGGCTGATCAGGATCAGCGGGCGACCCTGTTCATCCAGGCAATAGGGAACCACGGAGCCGAACGGGAAACCGGGCATTGATTTGGAGTGGGTGGACAATACGCCACGGTATTCCTTGAGAAGCAATTCTCGGGCATTCTTGGCCGCTTCAACGCTCAATTTATGACTCCTTATATATAATCCGTCGAAAAAACGGACAGGCGCCCGGAGATAAGTCCCGGTCACGCCATCGGGCTATGCTCATGTGCAACCGGCCACGGCCGGTACAGATCGAGCGGCGCCAATAATAAAAACCACTCAGACCGGCATCGGGGCATGCGCATGCAACTCAACGACAAAGTAATCATTATCACCGGCGGTTGCCAGGGTTTGGGCCGTTCCATGGCCGAGTATTTCGCCGCCAAGGGCGCGAAGCTCGCACTGGTCGATTTGAACCAGGAAAAACTCGATGCTGCGGTCGCGGCCTGCAAGGCCAAGGGCGTCGAGGCCCGCAGCTATCTGTGCAACGTGGCCAATGAAGAACAGGTCGAGCACATGGTCGCGCAAGTGGCCGCCGATTTCGGTGCAATCCACGGCCTGATCAACAACGCCGGGATCCTCCGTGATGGCCTGCTGCTCAAGGTCAAGGACGGCGAAATGACCAAGATGAGCCTGGCCCAGTGGCAGGCAGTGATCGACGTCAACCTGACCGGCGTGTTCCTGTGCACCCGTGAAGTCGCGGCGAAAATGGTCGAGCTGAAAAACAGTGGCGCAATCATCAACATCTCGTCGATTTCGCGCGCCGGCAACGTCGGCCAGACCAACTATTCCGCCGCCAAGGCCGGCGTGGCAGCAGCCACCGTGACCTGGGCCAAGGAACTGGCGCGTTACGGCATTCGCGTCGCGGGCATTGCCCCCGGCTTCATCGAAACCGAGATGACCCTGGGCATGAAGCCGGAAGCACTGGAGAAAATGACTTCGGGGATTCCGCTCAAGCGCATGGGCAAACCGGAAGAGATCGCCCATTCGGCGGCGTACATCTTCGAGAACGACTACTACACCGGACGGATTCTGGAGATGGATGGCGGCTTGCGCATCTAACCGCCGAACACAAAAAACAATGTGGGAGCGAGCCTGCTCGCGAATGCGGTAGTTCAGTCAACCTATTCGTTGAATGTGAATCCGCTATCGCTGGCAGGCCAGCTCCCACAGTTGATCGTGTTTCAGGCCATCAATCGTCGCTGATGGTGATGTTCGGCATCGCCGGTGTCGCCGCTTCCTGCAACACAATCCGCGCACCGACGTGGCGAGCCAGTTCCTGATAGACCATGGCGATCTGGCTGTCCGGCTCGGCGATCACCGTCGGCTTGCCGCCATCGGCCTGCTCGCGGATCAGCATCGACAGCGGCAGCGAGGCCAGCAACTCGACGCCGTATTGACTCGCCAGCTTCTCACCGCCGCCCTCACCGAACAGATGCTCGGCATGACCGCAGTTCGAGCAGATGTGCACCGCCATGTTTTCCACCACGCCCAGCACCGGAATGTTGACCTTGCGGAACATTTCCACGCCTTTGCGCGCGTCGAGCAGTGCCAGATCCTGTGGCGTGGTGACAATCACCGCGCCAGCCACCGGGACCTTCTGCGCCAGGGTCAACTGGATGTCGCCGGTGCCTGGCGGCATGTCGATGACCAGATAATCCAGATCGCCCCACGCGGTTTGCGTGACCAGTTGCAGCAGTGCGCCCGAGACCATCGGTCCACGCCAGACCATCGGCGTGTTGTCGTCGGTCAGGAACGCCATCGACATGACTTCGACACCGTGGGCCTTGAGCGGCACGAACCACTTCTGATCCTTGATTTCAGGACGGGTGCGCTCGGGGATGCCAAACATGATCCCTTGGCTCGGGCCATAGATGTCGGCGTCGAGAATCCCGACCTTGGCGCCTTCGCGGGCCAGTGCCAGCGCAAGATTGGCAGCGGTGGTCGACTTGCCCACGCCGCCCTTGCCGGAGGCCACGGCGACGACGTTCTTGACATTGGCCAGCCCCGGAATCTGCGCCTGGGCCTTGTGCGCGGCGATCACACTGTTGACCTCGACCTTGGCCGAGACGACGCCGTCGAGGTTTTCGATGGCCAGTTGCAGCATTTGCGCCCAGCCACTTTTGAACAGACCGGCGGCATAGCCGATTTCCAGCTCAACCCTGACGCGCTCGCCATCAATCTCGATGTGCTTCACGCAACCGGCGCTGACCGGGTCCTGGTTCAGGTAAGGGTCGGTGTATTGGCTGAGGACGGCTTCCACCGCTGCGCGAGTGACGGCACTCATGGGCAACTCCGATAACAAGACTGGGAATAGATGGCGGGTATCCTACCCTGCGGGTTCGTTTCTGGTCAGGCGATTTATAGCCAGACGCATTACTTGAGCCGGAAAGCACTGTGGTGAGGGGATTTATCCCCGACCGGTTACGCAGCAGTCGTGAAACCATTGAACGCGGTTTACCTGATTGACCGAGTTGTCTGGTTTTGGGGTGGCTTCGCCACCCATCGGGGATAAATCCCCTCGCCACAGCGCCCCACTCCCATCAAAAGGTTTCATAGGCTGGGATTAAGTGATTGGTGTATCCGGAAACAGGCGCACAGGGTGAAAAATATGCGCCAGCGCTTTATAGTGGCCGACCTCCGTTTCATCAAGTAGCGAAGCCCCACATGTCCGAACCACGCAAGATCCTCGTCACCAGCGCCCTGCCCTACGCCAACGGTTCGATCCACCTTGGCCACATGCTGGAATATATCCAGACCGATATGTGGGTGCGCTTCCAGAAGCATCGCGGCAATCAATGCATTTATGTCTGCGCCGACGACGCCCACGGTTCGGCGATCATGCTGCGCGCGGAAAAGGAAGGCATCACCCCGGAACAACTGATCGCCAACGTGCAGGCTGAACACAGCGCCGACTTTGCCGAGTTCCTGGTCGACTTCGACAACTTCCACTCCACTCACGCCGAAGAAAACCGTGAGCTGTCGAGCCAGATCTACCTGAAACTGCGTGACGCCGGGCACATCGCCCAACGTTCGATCACCCAGTATTTCGACCCGGAAAAGAAAATGTTCCTGGCCGACCGCTTCATCAAGGGCACCTGCCCGAAATGCGGCACTGAAGACCAGTACGGCGACAACTGCGAAAAATGCGGTGCGACCTACGCCCCGACTGACCTGAAGGATCCGAAGTCGGCGATCTCCGGCGCCACCCCGGTGCTCAAGGATTCCCAGCACTTCTTCTTCAAACTGCCAGACTTCCAGCAGATGCTGCAGACCTGGACGCGCAGCGGCACCCTGCAGGACGCCGTCGCCAACAAGATCGCCGAATGGCTGGACGCCGGCCTGCAACAGTGGGACATCTCCCGCGATGCGCCGTATTTCGGTTTCGAGATCCCCGACGAGCCGGGCAAGTACTTCTACGTGTGGCTGGACGCGCCGATCGGCTACATGGCGAGCTTCAAGAACCTCTGCAACCGTACGCCTGAGCTGGACTTCGACGCGTTCTGGGGCAAGGACTCCACCGCCGAGCTCTACCACTTCATCGGCAAGGACATCGTCAACTTCCACGCGCTGTTCTGGCCCGCCATGCTCGAAGGCGCCGGTTTCCGTAAACCGACCGGAATCAACGTGCACGGCTACCTGACCGTCAACGGCCAGAAGATGTCCAAGTCCCGCGGCACCTTCATCAAGGCCCGGACCTACCTGGATCACCTGTCGCCGGAATACCTGCGCTACTACTACGCGGCCAAACTGGGCCGTGGCGTCGATGACCTCGACCTGAACCTCGAAGACTTCGTGCAGAAGGTCAACTCCGACCTGGTCGGCAAAGTGGTCAACATCGCCAGCCGTTGCGCCGGTTTCATTCATAAAGGCAACGGCGGCCTGCTGGTCGACAACAATGCCGCGCCAGAGCTGACCGAGGCGTTCCTCGCTGCTGCGCCAAGCATTGCCGACGCCTATGAAGCCCGCGACTTCGCCCGCGCCATGCGTGAAACCATGGCCCTGGCCGACCGCGCCAATGCGTGGATCGCCGACAAGGCCCCGTGGTCGCTGAACAAGCAGGAAGGCAAGCAGGATGAAGTCCAGGCGATCTGCGCCACCGGCATCAACCTGTTCCGCCAACTGGTGATCTTCCTCAAACCGGTGCTGCCGCTGCTGGCCGCCGATGCCGAGGCGTTCCTCAACGTCGCCCCGCTGACCTGGAACGACCACACCACCCTGCTGGCCAATCATCAGCTGAACGAATTCAAACCGTTGATGACCCGCATCGACCCGGTAAAAGTACAAGCCATGACCGACGCCTCGAAAGAAGACCTGACCGCCAGCCAGACCGACACCGGTGCCGCCGCATCGGCGGGCAACGGCGAGCTGGCCAAGGATCCGCTGTCGCCGGAAATCGACTTCGACACTTTTGCCGCCGTAGACCTGCGCGTCGCCCTGATCGTCAAGGCTGAACACGTCGAAGGCGCGGACAAGCTGCTGCGCCTGACGCTGGACATCGGCGACGAGCAGCGCAACGTGTTCTCCGGAATCAAGAGCGCCTACCCGGACCCGTCGAAACTCGACGGTCGCCTGACCATGATGATCGCCAACCTCAAGCCACGGAAAATGAAGTTCGGCATCTCCGAAGGCATGGTGATGGCGGCAGGTCCCGGCGGTGAAGAAATCTACCTGCTGAGCCCGGACAGCGGCGCCAAGCCGGGTCAACGCATCAAGTAAGGCCCAGCGGTAAAACGATCCCACAGGCATGTTCTGCAAGCCTGTGGGATTTTTCATATCTGGCCCACCCTTCGCGGGTGCCGGATAATGCCTAACCTTAAGTGACACCCGCCCGTTGCTACCGGCAGAACCATGACCGAACTTGCGCTTACGCTGATCAGTGCCGCCCTGCTCAACAACTTCGTGTTGCACTGGCCGCTGGGCGTCGATCCGTTGCTGGCGGGCAGTCGGCGCCAGCTGCATGCGCTAGGGCTGGCGACGTTCTGCCTGATGCTGAGCGTCGGCGTCATCGGTTACGGGATCTGGCACTGGCTGCTGGTGCCGCTGCAACTGCAGGCCCTGCACCTGTTCGTGTGCTTGCCGCTCAGCGTGCTGCTGATCGCACCGCTGCTGAAACTGTTGGCGCGTGCGCTGCCCGACTGGCCGTTCGACGGACTCTGGCCGTTGTTGCTGGGCAATGCCGGCGTGCTCGGGCTGGCCTTGCTCAATGCGCAACAGGATCGCGGCCTGCTGCAGGCAACGGCGCTGAGCCTTGGCGCCGGGTTGGGTTTCTGGCTGGTGCTGAGTCTGTTCAGCGACTTGCGTGAACGCACCGCCGACAACGACATTCCCCTGCCCTTTCGCGGCCTGCCGATCGACCTGATCGGCGCCGGATTGATCGCAGTGATTTTTCTCGGATTCAGTGGACTGATTAAAACATGAGTCTGATTCAACTCATTGATGCCCTCCTGCCGCAGACCCAGTGCGGCAAATGCGGCCACCCCGGCTGCAAGCCCTATGCGCAAGGCATCGTCGAGGGCGAACCGATCAACAAGTGTCCACCGGGCGGCGACGAAACCATCGCGGCGCTGGCCGAACTGCTGAAGGTGCCGGCGCTGGAGCTGGACGTCAGCCGTGGTTCGGCACCGCCCCAAGTGGCGTTCATCCGCGAAGCCGAGTGCATCGGCTGCACCAAGTGCATTCAGGCCTGCCCGATCGACGCCATCGTCGGCGCCGCGAAACTGATGCACACCGTGCTGATCGACGAATGCACCGGTTGCGACCTGTGCGTGGCGCCGTGCCCGGTGGATTGCATCGAAATGCATCCGCTGCCGCCAGGCACGCTGCCGGTGGTGGGCGGCCTGGCCCTCAGCCTGGAAGAACAACGCGCACGCGCGGCCAAACGCGATCATGCGCGCCAGCGTTTCGAACGACGCAACGCCCGCCTGCAACGCGAAGAACAACAGAAACAGGCTGAGCGCGAGGCCCGTGCGCAACGGGCGACGCAACCGGCGGTGGCTACCCTCGATCCGGTGCAGGCGGCTCTGGAACGGGTGCGCGCGCAGAAAGCCGCGACCGCCGACGCCGCGCTGAAAAAAGCCAAGATCGACGTCGCCATGAGCCGCGCGCAATTGCACAAATCGCTGAAAGCCTTCGGCCATCCACCGACGTTCGAGCAGCAGTCACAACTGATCGTGTTGCAACAGCAGTTCGAAGCCGCCGAGCAGGCGCTGGCGAAACTCGAAAGCAACGCTCCCGGCGCGCCAACAGCGGTGGCCCCGGCCCCGGCGAAAGACGCAGACCTGAAACGGGCGAAAATCCAGTTGGCCATGCACCGCGCCGAACTGAAAAAGGCCCAGACTGCCGAAGCGCCGCCGGAGCGACTCGCCACGCTGGAACAGGCCTTGCGTGACGCAGAGCTAGCGCTTCACGCTGCCGAAGCCGCCAGCGAGCAACCGCTGCCTGATCTCGTGCGCGTGGAAAAACGTCCGATCGACAGCCAGTTGCGCCAGTTGAAAACCGAACTGGCCTACGCCCGCGCCGACTTGAGCAAGCTCGAACGCCGCGCCGACACGCCCAGCGACGCCCTCGACAAGGCCCGCGCCCGTCTGCAGGACGCCGAGCGTCAGGTACACGATCATGTCGCCCCGTGAAGCACCGGATGATCGCCTGCAACAGGCGATGAAGCTGGTGCTGCTCGCCACGCTGCCGGGGCTGCTGGCATTGTTCTGGCTGTACGGCTGGGGCGTGCTGATCAATCTGCTGCTGGCGGTAGCCACCGCATCACTGGTCGAGGCAAGCGTCAGCCGCCTGCGCCGACAACCGCTGCACCCGACGCTGAGCGACGGTAGCGCATGGGTCAGCGCGACATTGCTGGCGCTGGCCCTGCCGCCTTATTGCCCGTGGTGGCTGACCGTGACGGCGATTGCTGGCGGCTTGCTGTTCGGCAAGCACCTGTACGGTGGCATCGGCAAGAATCCGTTCAATCCGGCCATGCTCGGCTTTGCGCTGGCGATGGTGCTGTTCCCGCAGCCGATGACCCACTGGCCGGCGCACGGGATGAATCTGCTGGCAACGTTTGAACAGGTCTTCAATACGGGTCAGGCGCCGGACGCCTGGGTTCAGGCCACCGCGCTGGACAGTCTGCGTATCAACAAAAGCCTGACCATGGATGAGCTATTCGCCGCCAACCCGGCGTTCGGCCATTTCGGCGGGCGCGGCGTGGAGTGGGTCAATCTGGCGTTTCTTGCCGGGGGGCTGCTGCTATTGCAACGTAGGGTGATCGGCTGGCAAGCACCGGCCGGCATGCTGGTCAGCCTGTTTGTCATCAGCCTGCTGTGCTGGAACGGTTCGGGCTCCGACTCCCACGGCTCGCCGCTGTTTCATCTGCTGAGCGGCGCGACCATGCTCGGTGCATTTTTCATCATCACCGAACCGGTGTCCGGGCCAAAAAGTCCGCTGGCCCGGCTGTTGTTCGGCGTCGGTGTCGGACTGCTGACCTACCTGATCCGCACTTGGGGCGGCTACCCGGATGGCGTCGCGTTTGCGGTGTTGCTGATGAATCTCTGTGTGCCGGCGCTAGAGCGTTTTGCCGCCACTCGCCAGGCGCAGGTGCATTCATGAACCGCGCGGCCTCTGTCATCACACTGGTGCTGATCGCCAGTGTTGGTCTCGGCCTGACTTATGAGGTGCAACGCAGCAGTGCACCGCAGATTGCCATCGAACAACGTCTGCTCGACAGTCGCAAACTGTTGGATGTGCTCGCCGCGGATGCCTACGACAATCAGCCTCTGGAACAGCCACTGGCGTTGGCGGATACGACGTTGAGCCACAGCACGCTGTTGACGGGTTACCGGGCAAGCAAAGCCGGGCAGCCGGTGGCGGTGCTGTTGCGCACGCAAACCGAGGGCTATGCCGGCGCCATCGAATTGCTCATCGCGATTGATGCCAATGGCAGACTGCTGGGTGTTAAAACCCTGCGGCAACATGAAACGCCGGCGTTGGGCGGGCATGTCGGCGACTGGCCGAACAACTGGCTGGCAGGGTTTTCCGGGAAATCACGCAGCGCCCCCGATGACACAGGCTGGGCCTTGAAAAAGGATCAGGGGCAGTTCGATCAACTGGCGGGCGCGACTATCACCTCCCGCGCCACCGTCCATGCCATCCATGACGCCCTGCGCTACTTTGATGAGCACCGGGCAACCTTGCTGGGGGGCGCACCATGAACCGGCCGACGAAGCTGAGCAACGCCTTGCTGCTGGCGCTGCTGCTGGGTACCAGCGCTACACTGGCCGGCGCGCTGGGCATGTTGTTGATGTCGAGCGTTGTCACGACGGCTTACGCAGTGTGCATTGCTCCATTGCGCGCTCGACTGTCTGACAGCGGCCTGTTGCTGGCCAGCCTGCTGCTGGCCGCCACCCTGACCAGTTGCGCCAATATCCTTGGGCAGCGCTGGGCGTTGCAGTGGCACCAGGCACTCGGGTTCTATAGCGGGCTGATCGCCTTGCAATGCGTAGTGCTGGAATACGATGGTTTCTTTCGTCAGGCGCGCACCGAACGCCTGACGTTTTTTGGCCTGTCGAGCGGGCTGCTACTGACGCTGGCGGTACTGCGTGAGCTGCTCGGTCAGGGCCATCTCGGTCGTGGTCTCTCAGAACGCTGGCAAGGCCTGGTTCTGTTCAACGAAGGGCTGCACCTGTTCACCCTGGTTCCCGGCGCTTTCATATTGCTGGGGCTGCTGTTGGCTGCCCGCCAGGCTTTGACTCGCTCGAACGCTCTCTCCAAGGAAACACATCACCCATGAATGCCGCAAAACGCCTTGAGATTTTTCGTCGACTGCATGAAGACAATCCCGAGCCGAAAACCGAACTGGCCTACTCCTCGCCCTTCGAATTGCTGATTGCGGTGATTCTGTCGGCGCAGTCGACGGACGTTGGCGTGAACAAGGCCACGGCCAGGCTCTTCCCCGTTGCCAATACCCCGGCAGCGATCCACGCCCTGGGTGTCGAAGGGCTGTCCGAATACATCAAGACCATCGGCCTCTACAACAGCAAAGCCAAGAACGTGATCGAGACCTGCCGCATGCTGGTCGAACTGCACAATGGTGAAGTCCCGCAAACCCGTGAAGAGCTGGAAGCCCTGCCCGGCGTGGGCCGCAAGACCGCCAACGTGGTGCTCAATACCGCTTTTCGACAATTGACCATGGCGGTCGACACGCACATTTTTCGTGTCAGCAATCGCACCGGCATCGCTCCGGGGAAAAATGTGGTTGAGGTGGAAAAGAAGCTGATGAAGTTTGTACCCAAAGACTACCTGCTGGATTCTCACCACTGGCTGATTTTGCACGGTCGCTACGTGTGTCTCGCCCGCAAGCCGCGCTGTGGCAGTTGCCGGATCGAAGATCTGTGCGAGTACAAACACAAAACCTCGGACGATTGAGTGGCTATTGGTTTTACTGATTCACCGATTGAAAAAATCTTTTTTACCCACAGCAGGAATGTCGATATAAGGAGCGCCAAAGGCAGTCTTAGCCTGGAGTTAACCTTATGACTGACAGTAAAGAACAACTGGATGTAGATGACGAATTTACTGCTGCGGAAACCGACGACACCGAACCGGTGGTCGAGGTCGCCAAAACCAATCTGAGCAAACGCCGCACTATCGACAACCTGCTTGAGGAGCGCCGACTGCAAAAGCAATTGGCTGATTACGATTTTGATCTCTGACATTTGAGAGCCTCCCGATACGGAGGCTTTTCATTTTCTGCGACTCGCTGAATTCGATCGGCCCATGATCACGTCAGTGACGCCACTCAGACAAGTCCGTTACGCTGCGCCAACTCGATCAGATCGACCAGTGAGCGGGCATTGAGCTTGAGCAACAGGCGGGTCTTGTAAGTGCTCACCGTCTTGTTGCTTAAAAACATGCCATCGGCAATTTCCTTGTTGGTCTTTCCCCGCGCCAACTGTTGCAAGACCATCATTTCCCGACCGGACAGGCGATCCACCATATCGGCTTCACTGGCGTTGCCCAGACTGGTACGCACGGTGTGCAGCGCCTGATTGGGGAAATAACTGTAGCCCGACAACACCGCCTTGATTGCACTGAGCAACTCGGTGAGGTCCTGCTGTTTACACACATAACCCGCCGCCCCCGATTGCATGCAGCGCATTGAAAAGTGTCCGGGTGCCTGTGACGTCAATACGAGAACCTTGACAGGCATGGCCGTTGAAGTCAGGCGCGCGATAACTTCCAGGCCATCAAGTTTCGGAATACCAATATCCAGAATGACAATATCCGGCATCTGGTCGCGAGCAAGTTGCAATGCATCCACACCGTTATCAGTTTCCGCGATGACTTCATAGCCATGACGTTCCATCAGCATACGTACCGCAAGACGAATGACGGGGTGATCATCCACGATCAGCACTTTATTCATGGGCAAGTCCAGTTTCGCTGTTCGAATTTTTTGAACACGCACAATATCCCAGCCACTTGTCCCGTGGCATGCCAAGTTTCACACGCACTTGCATCCAGAGACATTCCCTACAGCCAATGAGGATAAATCCCACAAAAATCCTTTCCTCATCTAAAAATCCGACGCCTCAACGGACACTCTCGGCTTGAATCTGTAACGGCGTGCGCTGTTTGCCAGCCAGCGCTGCGCTGGCAACGCGAGCGTCTGTCGTGGCAGGCATCACACGCCGTATCGCAGCATATAGAAATAAAAAGTTATGGCGCTCGCCACTTAAAACAGCCGCGCATCGTCAATAACTTACAAACATTCGGAGCGCGGGTATTTATACTTCGGAAAATAATTTTGTTATAACCAAGAGCAAGCCCTTGCAACAAAAAAGCCGCCAACAACTCACAAAACAATGAAAACCTACAACCACAAGAGCACGATCATGTTAAAAATCAAGAGCAGAATTACCAACCCGATGACAGTCATCGCTATATTCGCAGCCATTTCGGAAACATCGGCCGCCGTGTCCCTGCCATTTCTTGGCAATGAAGATCGTGAGTTTTACGTGTGGTTTCTCGTCATATTCCCGTTCTACTTGTTATTTCTTTTCTTTCTGACTTTAAACTTCAACCACCGCTCACTGTATTCCCCATCCGACTTCAATAAAGATGAAAGCTTTTTAAAAGCCATAGAAAACAGCGAGCGCAACTCCAGACGAAATCCATCTTCGCGAGAACTGCGTGCCCAAGGTATTTCAGGGTTTTCAAGTTGCATACTGTCCGGCCCCCCTCAAACCAGCCCATGCAAGGACAAGTGCAGGGCCCACAACGTGGCCGATCCGCCGTCAGGTGACAGCGTATCCTCGGGACCTGTTGTTCAGCACATCATTCAGCTGACCACGGCCCTGCGCAGCCTGCACATGATCGACATACGGAATCTCGACACGACGAAAGAAATCACGGCGATTCTGGAAAAAATCCACCACACCGACAAAAAAACCGACCGGGTCATCGTCCTTATCAGCAATCATGTGTCGGATGTTTTCCTGACACAAAACGCGTTACTGCCGATCAAACCGGCGAAGAAGGACACGGGCGCGACGCCCTATATTGTTTACAACGTGTGCTCACAAGCGATCACGCTGTTGGGGCGGGTTTGAAGGATGGAGCACGTCCATTGCGAGAGTGCGCCAGAGATCGCCCGATACGCGCAAGACACAGCATTCAATAAAAAAGGCGGGCCTGTCTTAACGACAAGCCCGCCTTTTCATTGCACAGCGTTCTGAAAGAATCAGAACAACTTGCGACCCTTGTTGGCCGCAATGCGCATGCGCAGCGCGTTGAGCTTGATGAAGCCCGCCGCGTCGGCCTGGTTGTAAGCACCGCCGTCTTCTTCGAAGGTCGCGATGTTGGCATCGAACAGCGAATCGTCGGACTTGCGGCCAGTCACGATGACGTTGCCCTTGTACAGCTTCAGACGAACCACACCGTTCACGTTGACCTGCGAAGCGTCGATCATCTGTTGCAGCATCAGACGCTCAGGGCTCCACCAGTAGCCGGTGTAGATCAGACTGGCGTATTTCGGCATCAGCTCGTCTTTGAGGTGAGCGACTTCGCGGTCCAGGGTGATCGACTCGATGGCGCGGTGAGCGCGCAGCATGATGGTGCCGCCCGGGGTTTCGTAGCAACCACGGGACTTCATGCCGACGTAGCGGTTCTCGACGATGTCGAGACGACCGATACCGTGAGCGCCACCGATCTTGTTCAGCGTTGCCAATACGGTGGCCGGGGTCATTTCGACGCCGTCCAGCGCAACGATGTCGCCGTTACGGTAGGTCAGTTCCAGGTATTGCGGGGTGTCGGGAGCCTTCTCCGGGGAGACGGTCCAGCGCCACATGTCTTCTTCGTGCTCGGTCCAGGTGTCTTCCAGCACGCCGCCTTCATAGGAGATGTGCAGCAGGTTGGCATCCATCGAGTACGGGGATTTTTTCTTGCCGTGACGCTCGATCGGGATCGCGTGCTTCTCGGCGTAGTCCATCAGTTTCTCGCGGGACAACAGGTCCCACTCACGCCAAGGAGCAATCACTTTCACGCCTGGCTTGAGTGCGTAGGCACCCAGTTCGAAACGCACCTGGTCGTTACCCTTGCCGGTAGCGCCATGGGAAATGGCGTCGGCGCCGGTTTCGTTGGCGATTTCGATCAGACGTTTGGCGATCAGCGGGCGTGCGATGGAAGTACCCAGCAGGTACTCGCCTTCGTAAACGGTATTGGCGCGGAACATCGGGAACACGAAATCACGCACGAATTCTTCGCGCAGATCGTCGATGTAGATTTCTTTGACGCCCATGGCCTGAGCCTTGGCGCGGGCCGGCTCGACCTCTTCGCCTTGACCGAGATCAGCGGTGAACGTCACCACTTCACAGTTATAAGTATCCTGCAGCCACTTGAGGATCACCGAAGTGTCCAGGCCGCCGGAATACGCCAGAACGACCTTGTTTACGTCCGCCATGCCATCACTCCACGGGGTTCTACGGAAAGCCGAGGAGTCTACCGCTCAAACGCGATAATTTACAGAGGCGCGACAGCTTAAGACGACAAAGCGACAGATTCTGTCGAGAGCGCGACGATGACCGGCGGGTCAGGAAGTTGCTGCAGTGCTGGCTGGCGTACTGGCCTGGGGCGCCGGTACGGGGGGCGTTGCCACCCGGGCCAGTTTCACCGCTACCCGACGATTCTTCGCCCGGTTGGCCGCATTGGTGTTGGGCACCAGCGGGTATTGCTCACCGTGGAACCGCACAGTGATCTGCGATTCGGCGATGCCGTTGGCCTTGAAGAAATCGACCACCGCCAATGCGCGTCGACGCGACAACTCGCGATTGGTCAGGCGGTTGCCGCTGTTGTCCGAATGGCCATCGAGTTCGATGTGATTGACCGTCGGATCAGCCTTCATGTACTCCAGCATCACTTGCAGCTTGGCCTTGGCAGCAGCGTCCAGATCCGTGCCTTCGCCGGGGAAGCCGATCTGCGACTGCTTGATCTGATCGAAATTCTGCGGCAGCAACTTCGCCACACAGGTCTGGTAGTCGTTGAACGCCTTGCTGAACTTGACGGGCAGCAGGCGCACTTCAGACACCCGGCCATCGCCGGACGCACGGCGCACCACCGGGCTGCGACCGTCGAGCAAACCGTTGATCAGCCCGCCGGCCTGAGACTGCGAACTGTTGAACAGCACGTTGCCAGTTCCGATCCGGACGCTGCCCAGATAGATGTCGTTACGCCCCGGCTGCCACGGCGCGGCCGCCGCGAGCAAGGTCGCCGAACCGCCGCCGAGCATGGCGTTGTAGGCATTCAGACGAAAAATCGCCTGCTCGCCGGCCTTGCGCACGAACTGGCCCGAGCCGAAATCGGTGATCGGCTGGGTCAGACGGCACTCGAACTTGTCACCCTCGACCGTCCACTCAATGTTCTCCAGACGCGTCTGGTAGGTGAGCGCCATCGCGGGGAGGCTGGCAAACACACTGAGCAAGGCTAAATATCGCTGGCGCACGGGAGGCTCCATTGGCTTCTGTAACACAAAGACCGATTCACACTATGTTTACGGCATACCTTCGGGATATCGGAAGGTTCCGGCAAAACTTGATAGCGAGTGCCTGCAAGAGTCTTTTCCGGTAGCATTCCCCTCAGTTTGACCCGCCTGGAATTCCCTCATGTCCGACCGCCTGACCCTGCTGCGTCCCGACGACTGGCACATTCATCTTCGCGATGGTGCCGTGTTGACCAATACCGTTGCCGATGTTGCGCGCACCTTTGGCCGCGCAATCATCATGCCCAACCTGGTACCACCGGTGCGCAACGCCGCTGAAGCCGACGGCTATCGCCAGCGGATTCTCGCCGCCCGCCCGGCCGGCAGTCGCTTCGAACCGCTGATGGTGCTGTACCTCACCGACCGCACCCAGCCCGAAGAAATTCGTGAAGCCAAGGCCAGCGGTTTCGTGCATGCCGCCAAACTGTACCCGGCCGGCGCGACCACCAACTCCGATTCCGGCGTAACCAGCATCGACAAGATCTTCCCAGTGCTGGAAGCGATGGCTGAAGTCGGCATGCCGTTGCTGATCCACGGTGAAGTCACGCGTGGCGATGTCGACGTCTTCGACCGCGAAAAGATTTTCATTGATGAGCACATGCGCCGTGTGGTCGAGCGTTTCCCGACGCTCAAAGTGGTGTTCGAACACATCACCACCGGCGACGCCGTGCAGTTCGTCAACGAGGCTTCGGCCAACGTCGGCGCGACCATCACCGCGCATCACCTGCTGTACAACCGCAACCACATGCTGGTGGGCGGAATTCGGCCGCACTTCTATTGCCTGCCGATCCTCAAGCGCAATACGCACCAGGAAGCCCTGCTCGACGCCGCCACCAGCGGCAGCGCAAAGTTCTTCCTCGGCACCGACTCGGCGCCGCACGCCCAGCACGCCAAGGAAGCCGCCTGCGGCTGCGCTGGCTGCTACACCGCGTACGCCGCCATCGAGTTGTATGCTGAAGCCTTCGAACAGCGCAATGCGCTGGACAAGCTCGAAGCCTTCGCCAGCCTCAACGGCCCGCGCTTCTACGGCCTGCCGGCGAACACCGACCGCATCACCCTGGTTCGCGAAGAATGGACCGCCCCGACCAGCCTGCCGTTTGGCGAGCTGAACGTTATCCCGCTGCGCGCCGGTGAAAAACTGCGCTGGCGCCTGCTGGAGGAACACGCGTGAGTGAAGACCATTTCGACGATGAACTGGACGGTCAAGGTGGCGGCGGTTCCCGTCACCCGATGGCAGCACGCTTTCGCGGTTACCTGCCGGTTGTCGTCGACGTAGAAACCGGTGGCTTCAACTCGGCCACCGATGCGTTGCTGGAGATTGCCGCGACCACCATCGCCATGGATGAAAAGGGTTTCGTTTATCCGGATCACACCTACTTCTTTCGTGTCGAGCCATTCGAAGGCGCCAACATCGAAGCGGCGGCGCTGGAGTTCACCGGGATCAAGCTCGATCACCCGTTGCGCATGGCCGTCAGCGAAGAAACCGCGCTGACCGACATCTTCCGTGGCATTCGCAAGGCATTGAAGGCCAATGGCTGCAAGCGGGCGATCCTGGTCGGCCACAACAGCAGCTTCGACCTTGGCTTCCTGAATGCGGCCGTTGCGCGCCTGGACATGAAGCGCAACCCGTTTCATCCGTTCTCCAGTTTCGACACGGCAACACTGGCCGGTCTGGCTTACGGTCAAACCGTATTGGCCAAGGCCTGTCAGGCGGCCGATATCGACTTCGACGGTCGTGAAGCGCACTCGGCGCGTTACGACACCGAGAAAACCGCTGAACTGTTCTGCGGGATCGTCAACCGCTGGAAACAGATGGGCGGCTGGGAGGACTTCGACGACTGATCCTCGTCGGGCAAATCCCGCACATAAAAAAACCGGCCACGCAGGCCGGTTTTTTTGTACCTGAACGTTGCGCCTTACAGGGCAGCAGCGTTCTCGGTCAGGTAAGCCGCAACGCCTTCTGGCGAAGCGTTCATGCCTTTGTCGCCTTTCTTCCAGTTGGCAGGGCAGACTTCGCCGTGCTCTTCGTGGAATTGCAGAGCGTCAACCAGACGGATCAGCTCTTCCATGTTACGGCCCAGCGGCAGGTCGTTGACGATCTGCGAGCGGACAACGCCCTTGTCGTCGATCAGGAACGCGCCACGGAAAGCCACGCCGCCTTCGGATTCAACGTCGTAGGCTTTAGCGATGTCGTGCTTCATGTCGGCAGCCATGGTGTATTTCACCTGGCCGATGCCGCCATTGTTAACCGGGGTGTTACGCCAGGCGTTGTGGGTGAAGTGCGAGTCGATCGACACAGCGATCACTTCAACGTTGCGTGCCTTGAAGTCAGCCATGCGGTTGTCCAGAGCGATCAGCTCGGACGGGCAGACGAAGGTGAAGTCCAGTGGGTAGAAGAACACCAGGCCGTATTTGCCTTTGATGGCCGAGGACAGGGTGAAGCTGTCAACGATCTCGCCATTGCCGAGTACGGCCGGGACGGTAAAGTCAGGGGCTTGTTTGCCTACGAGTACGCTCATTGATATCTCCTGGTGTAAAGACTTGAAGTTCAGGGTCCGGGCCAGCCTGCCACCCTCAGGCGACAGCCCTGTGACACGAACCCCCTTCGCAAGGGCCGACCATCATACACTGCGTTTTTGGCCTGTCCTCAACGGTTTTTAGCGAAAGCGGATAATGGCGCTGCATTTCCGGGGCCAGGCAAATCGCCATTAATCACCGTTCGTCAGTCATCCGCATTTCCAGTGAAAACCATTCAGAAAGCACTTTGACAATCATTCTCGTTAACATTAAGATCCATCGCAATTGAGTCACAACCAGCGACGGTTCTCACTTATGTATGTTTGCCTCTGCACTGGCGTCACCGACGGACAGATCCGCGATGCGATCTATGAAGGTTGCTGCAGCTACAAAGAAGTCCGCCAGGCCACTGGCGTCGCCAGCCAATGCGGCAAATGTGCGTGCCTTGCCAAGGAAGTCGTTCGCGAAACCCTGACCAAGCTGCAAACAGCCCAGGCTGCGATCCCCTACCCTGTTGAATTTACAGCGGCGTGATTACTCCCCTATTTCGAAAAACCGGACATATGTCCGGTTTTTTTATGCCTGCAAATCAATCGGTTAGGCGCTAGACGCGGAACACAAACATTCTTATTCAGATTTAATTTCATTTATTATTCAATAACTTAGGTTTGACACTTATAAATACCAAGCTCAAACTCCGCCTTATATACAGCTATTACAGGGCAGGACTCCCATCATGAAAGGCGACATTACAGTCATCCAGCATCTCAACAAGATCCTTGCCAATGAACTGGTCGCGATCAATCAGTACTTCCTGCATGCGCGCATGTATGAAGATTGGGGCCTGAACAAGCTGGGCAAACACGAGTACCACGAGTCCATCGACGAGATGAAACACGCGGACAAGCTGATCAAGCGCATTCTGTTCCTGGAAGGCCTGCCGAACGTGCAGGACCTGGGCAAGCTGCATATCGGCGAGCACACCAAGGAAATGCTGGAATGCGATCTGCGTATCGAAAAGACCGGCCACGCCGATCTGAAAGCCGCCATCGCGCATTGCGAAACCGTTGGCGACTTCGGCAGCCGTGAACTGCTCGAAGACATTCTTGAGTCCGAAGAAGAACATATCGACTGGCTGGAAACCCAACTGGGCCTGATCGATAAAGTCGGTCTTGAGAACTATCTGCAATCGCAGATGGGCGAAGAGTAAGTCAGCGTCCGCTGAACTCGCGACACTAAAAAGCCCCGCCCTCTTTCGAGGCGCGGGGCTTTTTTATGCCTGATGCGATGCAGGCAACACCACGAATCACATGGAGGAGTGAGCCTGCTCGCGATGGCGGTGTGTCAGCCGATACTTCAATAACTGACAGAACACTATCGCGAACAGGCTCACTCCTACACAAAAGCGAATCAGGCTTCGGACTTGTTCGCAGCGGCTGCTTCAACAGCTGCCTTGATGGTGCTTTGCAGCGAACCGTCTGCAGCCATCTCGGTCATGATGTCGCTACCGCCGACCAGTTCACCGCCGACCCACAGTTGCGGGAAAGTCGGCCAGTTGGCGTACTTCGGCAGATTGGCGCGGATTTCCGGGTTCTGCAGGATGTCCACGTACGCAAACTTTTCGCCACACGCCATCACAGCCTGCGCAGCTTTTGCGGAGAAGCCGCACTGCGGGGCATTCGGCGAGCCTTTCATGTAAAGCAGAATGGTGTTGTTGGCAATCTGCTCTTTAATCGTTTCGATGATATCCATGGAGCACCTCGGCTGAACTTTCCGACTCATGGGTCGGCACGGTGGCGCATTGTAACGGAATCCCGAGCGCCATGCTCGGTCTCCCCGACAGACATGCTCAGGCTGCTGCCACCGTCACCGGCACACCATTGAGCGCCGCATTGCCCGACAGCTCATCCAGTTGGCACTCATCGGTCAGGTCGTTGGCACTCGACCCCGGCTGACCGCTGGCAATCGTCATCTGCACGCCCGGACGCGCATGACCCCAGCCATGCGGCAGGCTCACCACGCCCTTCATCATGTCGAGGCTGCCGAGCACTTCGACCTCGATCTGCCCGACCCGCGAACTGACACGTACTCGCTGCCCATCGCAGAGCCCGCGACTGGCCAGATCCTCCGGGTGCATCAGCAACTGATGACGCGGCTTGCCCTTCACCAGCCGATGGTAGTTGTGCATCCACGAATTGTTGCTGCGCACATGCCGACGGCCAATCATCAGCAACTCATCAGCGGCCGGTGCTCGCAACGCAGCGAAGCGCACGAGGTCGGCGAGGATCTCCGGCGGAGCAGCCTGCACCCGCTGATTCGGCGTTTTCAGGCGCGATGCCAGATTCGGTTTCAACGCGCCCAGATCAATGCCATGCGGATGATCGAACAGCGTCGCCAACGAGAGTTTTTGCTCGGACGCATCACCGTACAGGCCCATGCGCAAGCCCATGTCGATCATCTTCGCCGGCGGCATCGTTGGTTTGAGCTCCTTGCCGGTCTTCTCGGCAAAGGCCTTGGCCAGGCCGACAAAGATTTCCCAGTCATGCAGTGCGCCCTCGGGCTTGGCGAGAATCGCCCGATTGAAGCGGGTGACGTTGCGCACCGCGAACAGGTTGAACGTGGTGTCGTAGTGATCGTTCTCCAGCGCCGAGGTCGACGGCAGGATCAGGTCGGCGTAACGCGTGGTTTCGTTGATGTACAGGTCGATACTGACCATGAACTCCAGGCCGTCGAGTGCCTGTTCCAGTTGTCGGCCGTTGGGCGTCGACAGCACCGGATTGCCCGCCACGGTGATCAATGCGCGAATTTGCCCGTCGCCTTCGGTGAGCATCTCTTCGGCCAGCGCCGACACCGGCAATTCGCCGCCGTATTCCGGGCGCCCGGACACACGACTTTGCCATTTGTTGAAATGCCCACCCGAAGTCGACGCCACCAGATCCACTGCCGGTTCGGTGCACAGCGCGCCGCCAACACGATCGAGGTTGCCGGTGACCAGATTGATCAATTGCACCACCCAGTGACACAAGGTGCCAAAGGCCTGGGTCGAGACGCCCATCCGCCCGTAGCACACCGCACTCGGTGCAGCGGCAAAGTCGCGGGCCAGTTGGCGGATCTGTTCAGCAGGCACCGCGCACAACGGGCTCATGGCCTCAGCCGTGAAGGTCGCCACTGCCGCGCGCACGTCGTCCAGCCCGTCAACCGGCAAATGGCTGTCGCGAGTCAGGCCTTCGCTGAACAGCGTGTTGAGCACCCCGAACAACAACGCCGCATCGCCCCCCGGGCGCACGAACAAATGCTGATCCGCGATCGCCGCCGTCTCGCTGCGCCGTGGATCGACCACCACCACCTTGCCGCCACGCGCCTGAATCGCTTTCAGGCGCTTCTCGACATCCGGCACGGTCATGATGCTGCCATTGGACGCCAGCGGATTGCCGCCCAGGATCAGCATGAAATCGGTGTGGTCGATGTCCGGAATCGGCAGCAACAAGCCGTGGCCGTACATCAGGTAACTGCTCAGGTGATGGGGCAACTGATCGACCGAGGTCGCGGAGAAGCGATTGCGCGTCTTCAGCAGGCCGAGAAAGTAGTTGCTGTGGGTCATCAGCCCGTAGTTGTGCACGCTCGGGTTGCCCTGATAAACCGCCACGGCGTTTTGCCCGTGACGCGCCTGAATTGCCGCCAGGCGCTCGGCCACCAGCGCAAAAGCCTCGTCCCACTCGATCGGCAGCCATTCGCTGCCGACCCGGCGCATCGGCTGGCGCAAACGGTCGGGGTCATTCTGAATATCTTGCAGGGCCACAGCCTTGGGGCAGATATGGCCGCGGCTGAACGTGTCAAGGGCATCGCCCTTGATCGAGGTGATCGCGACGCTGCCATCGGTTTCGGTGGTTTCGATGGTCAGGCCGCAAATGGCTTCGCACAGGTGGCAGGCACGGTGATGGAGAGTCTTGGTCATGGCCAGTCTCTGTCTTGTTCTGGGCGGGCAACAGGCCTGCGGGAACAAAACTATGGCCCGTGCGCAGCCCCCGCGCCAGCGACGTTCGTCTTGTGAATTGACGCTTATCAGGGGCGCCGATAGCCCGTCGCGTCAGTTCGACGGCAATTGGGGCGGTGCGGCGAGCTGGATTTCCTGAATGGTTTCGATCTGCTCGTGGGCGACGTGCACGCCGGTGAGTTCGCCGATCAGGCGCCAGTGTTCATCGAGCCCGGCGCTGATGGTCGCCATGCGATCAATCATGTGGCGCCCCGCAGACTTGACCACTTCGTCTTCGCTGCGCAGCAGTTCGAAGGACATTGAAGTGACAGAGGCGGTGAGATGGGTCAGTGAGCGAGCCGTGTGGCCCAGCAATTCCATTAACAGTTGTTCTTTCGATTCCATGCGGAGGCTTCCTGCGTCGCTCGAAACTTATTTATAACCCAGCACTTTGCTTTAGCAAATGTTTCAGCCCGATCATCCGACCAAGCGGATCCGCAACCACCCGGTCCCGAACCGACCCGAACGGCACTCTCCCCGCCACGGCGCATTGCCAAGCCCCGCGAGGCCAGTGTACAAAGTGGTTCGCTGCAGTACTGAACCCGGCTTCAAATGCGCGACCGCCCACGGCGGCCCGTTCTCCGAATCCCGCAAAAACCGTAGCCTATTGGCATAACGCGACATTTAGTGTCAATATCGCGCCTTCCCCTATTTCGTCGCCCCCGTGCGGCTTACGCCGCAGGTCTCGCCCGTTGTTCCGTTAAACAAGGCTTTGAGCATCTGCGGTTAGTAGCAAAAGGTAGTCAATGATGAGCGCAAGGCACTTTCTCTCCCTGATGGATTGCACGCCCGAAGAGCTGGTCAGCGTGATCCGTCGAGGCGTTGAGCTCAAGGACCTGCGTAACCGCGGCGTACTGTTCGAGCCTCTGAAAAACCGCGTACTGGGGATGATCTTCGAGAAATCCTCGACCCGCACCCGCATCTCGTTCGAGGCCGGCATGATCCAGCTCGGCGGCCAGGCGATCTTCCTGTCCCCGCGTGACACCCAACTGGGCCGCGGCGAGCCAATCGGCGACTGCGCCATCGTCATGTCGAGCATGCTCGATGCCGTGATGATCCGTACCTTTGCCCACAGCACCCTGACCGAATTCGCCGCCAACTCGCGCGTGCCGGTGATCAACGGCCTGTCCGATGACCTGCACCCGTGCCAGTTGCTGGCCGACATGCAGACCTTCCTCGAACACCGTGGCTCGATCCAGGGCAAGACCGTGGCCTGGATCGGCGACGGCAACAACATGTGCAACAGCTATATAGAAGCGGCGATCCAGTTCGACTTCCAGTTGCGCGTTGCCTGCCCGGAAGGTTATGAGCCGAACCCTGAATTCGTGGCCAAGGCCGGCGATCGCGTGACCATCGTGCGCGATCCAGCCGACGCCGTGCGCGGTGCGCATCTGGTGAGCACCGACGTCTGGACTTCGATGGGTCAGGAAGAGGAAACTGCCAAGCGCCTCAAGCTGTTCGCGCCGTTCCAGGTCAACCGTGCCCTGCTCGACCTCGCTGCCGAGGACGTGCTGTTCATGCACTGCTTGCCTGCGCACCGTGGCGAAGAAATCAGCCTCGACCTGCTTGATGACCCGCGCTCCGTCGCCTGGGATCAGGCAGAAAACCGTCTCCACGCACAGAAGGCCCTGCTCGAGTTCCTCGTCGAACCGGCATACCACCACGCATGAGCCATGAATTACTGCTGAACCTGCGCAACCTCGCTTGCGGCTATCAAGATCAACGTGTGGTGCAGAACCTCAATCTGCACCTCAACGCCGGTGATATCGGCTGCCTGCTCGGCTCGTCCGGCTGCGGCAAGACCACCACCCTGCGCGCCATCGCCGGATTCGAACCGGTGCACGAAGGGGAAATCACCCTCGGTGGCGAAACCATCTCCAGTGCTGGGTACACCCTGGCTCCGGAGAAACGCCGGATCGGCATGGTGTTCCAGGATTACGCGCTGTTCCCGCACCTGAGTGTCGCCGACAACATCGCCTTCGGCATTCGCAAGCACCCGAACAAGGAGCGTGTCACCGAAGAGTTGCTGGAACTGGTCAACCTGAAGAACCTCGGCAAACGCTTCCCCCACGAGTTGTCCGGTGGTCAGCAGCAGCGCGTCGCCCTGGCCCGCGCCCTCGCGCCGGAGCCGCAACTGCTGTTGCTCGACGAGCCGTTCTCCAACCTCGACGGCGAGCTGCGGCGCAAGCTCAGCCACGAAGTCCGCGACATCCTCAAGGCCCGTGGCACCAGTGCGATTCTGGTGACCCACGACCAGGAAGAAGCCTTCGCCGTGAGCGATCACGTCGGCGTCTTCAAGGAAGGTCGGCTGGAACAGTGGGACACGCCCTACAATCTGTATCACGAACCGGCGACGCCGTTTGTGGCCAGTTTCATTGGCCAGGGTTACTTCATTCGCGGCCAGCTCGGCAGCCCGGAGTCGGTGCACACCGAGCTCGGCGAACTGCGTGGCAACCGGGCCTACACCTGGCCGGTGGGCGGCGCGGTGGATGTGCTGTTGCGTCCGGATGACATCGTTTATGCGCCGGACAGTGCGCTGAAAGCGCGCATCGTCGGCAAGACGTTCCTCGGCGCGTCGACCCTGTATCGCCTGCAACTGCCGACCGGCGCGCAGCTGGAGTCGATCTTCCCGAGCCATGCCGACCATCAGGTGGGTGCTGAGGTGGGGATTCGCGTATCCGCCGAACATCTGGTGTTGTTCCAGGCTTCGGGCAGCACTGCCGCACAAATTCCAGCCGTGGAAAACGGCGTGCGCCGCTACAGCACCGCCCTCTGATCCAGCACCATCCCCCTGTAGGAGTGAGCCTGCTCGCGATAGCGACCGCTATCGCGAGCAGGCTCACTCCTACAGTTGTTTTGGGTTAGCCCAGCATCAAGGTGCCGCTCGCAACGAGCGTCGCATTGCCGCCAATCTTCACCCGCTCCCCTTCCAGCCGACAGAACAGTTCCCCGCCCCGCGCCGAGCGCTGGCACGCGGTCAGGCTCGACTTGCCCAGACGTGCAGACCAGTAGGGAATCAGGCTGCAATGGGTCGAACCGGTCACCGGGTCTTCATTGATGCCGATCGCCGGGGCGAAGTAGCGCGAGACGAAATCATGCTGATTGCCCCGCGCGGTGACGATCGCGCCGAGCCACGGCAGTTTGGCCAGTGCAACCATGTCCGGTGTGCAGTCGAGCACCGCTTGCTCCGACTCCAGCACCACGAACAGCTCGTTGGAACCGAGCACGTCCACCGCCTCGACGCCCAGCGCGCGTTCGACATCCAGTGTCACGCCAATCTCTGACGGCACGATGGAGGGGAAATCCAGCCACAGGCGATCGCCTTCGCGGGTCACACTCAACGGTCCGGACTTGCAGATGAAGTCCAGACGTTCGGCGTTTTCCTGGTAGATCTCGAACAACACATAAGCGCTGGCCAGCGTCGCATGCCCGCACAAGGGTACTTCGGTGGTCGGGGTAAACCAGCGGATGTGCCACGCAGCGCCTTCGCGCACAACGAATGCCGTTTCCGCCAGGTTGTGCTCCGCGGCGATTTTTTGCATCAACTCGTCCGCCAGCCAGGTATCGAGCCGATAAACCATGGCCGGGTTGCCACTGAATGGCCGATCGCTGAATGCGTCGACCTGATGAAACTCGAGCTGCATAACCTACTCCCTGAAGTTCGTCGGCAGAGCATGCAGTCCCGGCCGGATCAGCGCCAGTCACAGAACCGGCGAATTTTCTTCATACAGCGGTCAAGACTAGGCGCGGCCGATATCGGCGAAGGTGGCCCGGGTGTGCTCAGCGAGAACGGCAGGTGCCAGTTCGACTTCCAACCCACGCCGGCCGGCGCTGACATAGATAGTCGAAAAGCCTTGAGCCGAGTTATCGATAAAGGTGCGCAGGCGTTTCTTCTGCCCCAGCGGACTGATACCGCCCAACAGATAACCGGTGGAACGCTGTGCGGCAGCCGGGTCAGCCATCTCGACTTTTTTTACCCCGGCAGCGTGGGCCAGGCCCTTGAGGTCGAGGCTTCCGACGACCGGCACCACCGCCACCAGCAATTCCCCCTTTTCACTGGCCGCCAGCAGCGTCTTGAACACCTGCGCCGGCGCCAGCGCCAGTTTTTCCGCGGCCTCCAGCCCATAGGACGCGGCCTTCGGGTCATGTTCGTAACTGTGCACGCGATGTTCGGCACGAACTTTTTTCAACAAGTCCAACGCAGGGGTCATGGCAGCTCCAGGCTTGGCAGACAGAGAAAAATCCTGCGCCGGATTCTAGGCGATCGGCTCACAAAAGGCTCTATTCCAAGCCACGTTTCCCGTGGCCTCCAGCTTTTCTGGGGGCGGGTTGAGAGATGTCGGCGAAGGATCATTCACACGGCCAATAGTTTAATTGTGACCGACGGTTCACTTTCGACCTTTGACAGGTTTGTTTCTTGTCTATATTTTTTCGAATCTGAATAATGTAAGAATTATCATCTCCGCAGCATCCAGCAGTAAACCGGGAACAGGATGGGGATCCTGCCCCGGGGAAAATCGCGCTCTGCCCTGACGGCAAACGCGCCAGACAACAACAAAAAACGAGGTTTTCAATGACAACTGCTTTACAGCAACCATCGCTTTCAAGCCAATGCATGGCCGAGTTTCTGGGGACTGCACTGCTGATCTTTTTCGGCACCGGTTGTGTCGCCGCGCTCAAAGTCGCAGGTGCCAGCTTCGGTCTGTGGGAAATCAGCATCATCTGGGGCGTCGGCGTGAGCATGGCGATCTACTTGACCGCCGGCGTTTCCGGCGCGCACCTGAACCCCGCCGTGAGCATCGCCCTGAGCATTTTCGCTGACTTCGAAAAGCGCAAACTGCCGTTCTATATCCTCGCGCAAATTGCCGGCGCCTTCTGCGGCGCGCTGCTGGTCTACACGCTGTACAGCAACCTGTTTTTCGATTACGAACAAACCCACCACATGGTTCGCGGCTCGGCGGCGAGCCTGGAGCTGGCTTCGGTATTCTCGACTTTCCCTAATCCTGTGCTGTCCACCGCCCAGGCATTTCTGGTCGAGGTGATCATCACCGCGATCCTGATGGGCGTGATCATGTCCCTGACTGATGACAACAACGGCCTGCCGAAAGGCCCGCTGGCGCCGCTGCTGATCGGTTTGCTGATCGCGGTGATCGGCAGCTCGATGGGCCCGCTGACCGGCTTCGCGATGAACCCGGCCCGTGACTTCGGTCCTAAACTGATGACTTTCTTCGCTGGCTGGGGTGAAATTTCCTTCACGGGCGGCCGCGATATTCCGTACTTCCTGATTCCGATTTTTGCACCGATTGTCGGTGCCTGCCTCGGCGCTGCCGGGTACCGCGGGCTCATTGCCCGTCACCTGACCGGCGCCACACCTGCTACAAAGGATGCAGAACCGGCCATTGACGGCAAACCAAGAACTTCTTGAAACAGTCGGCGCGGGTTCCTGCCCATTTAGAGCCCGCGCCCCGGCCCACTCTCCCTTATTTCGTCCAAGGCAATCGACATGACCGACATTCAGAATAAGAACTACATCATTGCCCTCGATCAGGGTACGACCAGCTCCCGCGCGATCATTTTCGACCGCGACGCGAACGTGGTCTGCACCGCGCAGCGCGAATTTGCCCAGCATTACCCGCAAGCCGGCTGGGTCGAACACGACCCGATGGAAATCTTCGCCACCCAGAGTGCGGTGATGGTTGAAGCGCTGGCCCAGGCCGGTCTGCATCACGACCAGGTCGCCGCCATCGGCATCACCAACCAGCGTGAAACCACCGTGGTCTGGGACAAGACCACCGGCCGCCCGGTGTACAACGCCATCGTCTGGCAATGCCGCCGCAGCACCGAGATCTGCCAGCAGCTCAAACGCGACGGTCACGAAGACTACATCCGTGACAACACTGGCCTGGTCACCGACCCGTACTTCTCCGGCACCAAATTGAAGTGGATCCTCGACAACGTCGAAGGCAGCCGCGAGCGTGCGCGCAACGGCGAACTGCTGTTCGGCACCGTCGATAGCTGGCTGATCTGGAAATTCACTGGCGGCAAGGTACACGTCACCGACTACACCAACGCCTCGCGCACCATGCTCTTCAACATTCACTCGCTGGAGTGGGATTCGAAGATGCTGGAGATTCTCGACATCCCGCGCGAGATGCTTCCGGAAGTGAAGGCGTCTTCGGAAATCTACGGTCGCACCAAGAGCGGCATCGCCATCGGCGGTATCGCCGGTGACCAGCAAGCGGCACTGTTCGGCCAGATGTGCGTAGAACCGGGCCAGGCGAAAAACACCTACGGCACCGGTTGCTTCCTGCTGATGAACACCGGCGACAAAGCGGTGAAATCCCAGCACGGCATGCTCACCACCATCGCTTGCGGCCCGCGTGGCGAAGTTGCTTACGCACTGGAAGGCGCGGTGTTCAACGGCGGTTCGACCGTGCAGTGGCTGCGCGATGAACTGAAGATCATCAACGACGCCCACGACACCGAATACTTCGCCAACAAGGTCAAGGACAGCAACGGCGTGTACCTGGTGCCGGCCTTTACCGGTCTGGGCGCGCCGTACTGGGACCCGTATGCCCGTGGCGCATTGTTCGGCCTGACCCGTGGCGTACGTGTGGATCACATCATCCGCGCCGCGCTGGAGTCGATCGCCTACCAGACCCGCGACGTGCTTGACGCCATGCAACAGGACTCCGGCGAACGCCTCAAGGCCCTGCGTGTGGACGGCGGCGCGGTGGCGAACAACTTCCTCATGCAGTTCCAGGCCGACATCCTCGGCACCCAGGTCGAGCGCCCGCAAATGCGCGAAACCACGGCACTCGGCGCCGCGTATCTGGCCGGTCTGGCGTGCGGTTTCTGGGGCAGCCTGGACGAACTGCGTGGCAAAGCGGTGATCGAGCGCGAGTTCGAACCAAGCCTGGACGAAGTCGAGAAAGAGAAACTCTACAAAGGCTGGAAAAAAGCCGTCAGCCGTACCCGTGACTGGGCGCGTGAGGACGCTGAATAAGCCAACCTGAGTACTCGTATCTGTATGTAACTGGTCGGGAGGAGATTCCTGCGGCATCATGGGCAAATTTTGCACGGCAGCCCAAAGGAAGCCCCATGAATCTGCCTCCCCGTCAGCAGCAAATCCTCGAGCTGGTCCGCGAACGCGGCTATGTGAGCATCGAGGAAATGGCCACGCTGTTCGTTGTTACCCCGCAAACCATCCGCCGCGACATCAATCAGCTCGCGGAAGCCAATCTGTTGCGTCGCTACCATGGCGGCGCGGCCTATGATTCCAGCGTCGAAAACACCGCTTACGCGATGCGCGCCGATCAGATGCGCGATGAAAAACAACGCATCGGTGAAGCCATCGCCGCACAGATTCCCGATCACGCCTCGCTGTTCATCAATATCGGCACAACGACCGAGTCGATTGCCCGTGCCCTGCTCAATCACAACCATCTGAAAATCATCACCAACAATCTGCACGTAGCGTCGATGCTCAGTGCCAAGGATGATTTTGATGTGCTGCTGACCGGCGGCAACGTGCGCCGTGACGGCGGTGTGGTGGGTCAGGCGAGCGTCGATTTCATCAATCAGTTCAAGGTCGATTTCGCCCTGGTCGGCATCAGCGGGATCGACGAAGACGGCAGCCTGCTCGACTTCGACTATCAGGAAGTGCGAGTTTCCCAGGCGATCATCGCCAATGCACGGCAGGTGATTCTCGCGGCGGACTCGAGCAAGTTCGGACGCAACGCGATGATTCGTCTCGGGCCGATCAGCCTGATCGATTGCCTGGTCACTGATCAGCAGCCGGTGCCGGCTCTGGCGCAGTTGTTGAGTCAGCACAAGATTCGTCTGGAAGTGGTTTAACCCCCCTCAGCATTCCCCTGTGGTGAGGGGATTTATCCCCGTTGGGCTGCGAAGCGGCCCCCCTCACCCTGTCAAAGTCGAACCTCATTGCATGGTTCTGGGACTGCTTCGCAGTCCTTCGGGGATAAATCCCCTCGCCACAACGGTTTTTCTCCGCCTGTTAATGTTCGAAAATTTTCTTTTAACCGCCCTTCGATGAGTTTTTTCAATCGAAGTCGACTGGCTGTGCGCGTGTTTATCGGCTACCATTTTCGCAAATGAACATTAATGTTCGATTTCCAAACAGAAAATCAAAAGAGCCCGAGGCCAGCCGATGTCCACATCTACCTTGCGTACGCCCCCTCTCTCCGAGATCTACGACATTGCCGTGATCGGCGGCGGGATCAATGGCGTGGGGATCGCAGCGGATGCCGCCGGTCGCGGTCTCTCGGTGTTCCTTTGCGAAAAGGACGACCTCGCCAGCCACACCTCGTCGGCCAGCAGCAAGCTGATCCACGGTGGCTTGCGTTACCTCGAACATTACGAATTCCGTCTGGTGCGTGAAGCACTGGCCGAGCGCGAAGTGCTGCTGGCCAAGGCGCCGCACATCGTCAAGCCGATGCGCTTTGTACTGCCGCACCGTCCGCACCTGCGTCCGGCGTGGATGATTCGCGCGGGCCTGTTCCTGTATGACAACCTCGGCAAGCGCGAAAAACTGCCAGGCTCGAAAAGCCTGAAGTTCGGCGCCGACAGTGCGCTGAAAAGCGAAATCAAAAAAGGCTTCGAATACTCCGACTGCTGGGTCGATGACGCCCGCCTCGTCGTACTCAATGCGATGGCCGCGCGGGAAAAAGGCGCCCACGTTCATACCCAGACTCGTTGCGTCAGCGCCCGTCGCGCCAAGGGCCTGTGGCACCTGAACCTGGAACGTGCCGACGGCAGCCTGTTTTCGATCACCGCCAAAGCGCTGGTGAACGCGGCCGGTCCGTGGGTTGCCAAGTTCATCCGTGACGACCTGAAAATGGAATCGCCGTACGGCATCCGTCTGATTCAGGGCAGCCACATCATCGTGCCGAAACTGTACGAAGGTGAGCACGCGCACATTCTGCAAAACGAAGATCAGCGCATCGTCTTCACCATTCCGTACCTGAACCACTTCACCCTGATCGGCACCACCGACCGCGAATACACCGGCGACCCGGCGAAAGTGGCGATCACCGACGGTGAAACCGACTACCTGCTGCAAGTGGTCAACGCCCACTTCAAAAAGCAGCTCAGCCGCGACGACATCCAGCACAGCTACTCGGGCGTCCGTCCGCTGTGCAACGACGAATCCGACAACCCGTCGGCCGTGACCCGCGATTACACCCTGGCGTTGTCCGGTGGCGGCGAAGAGGCGCCGCTGCTGTCGGTGTTCGGCGGCAAGCTGACCACTTACCGCAAACTGGCTGAATCGGCGATGGCGCAACTGCTGCCGTTCTTCACCCAGATGCGCCCGAGCTGGACCGCCACGGCGACCCTGCCCGGCGGCGAAGACATGAGCACCCCGCAGGCCTTGTGCGCGCAGATTCGCGACAAGTTCGACTTCGTTCCGACCGAGATCGCCCGCCGCTGGTCCACCACCTACGGCAGCCGCACCTGGCGCATGCTTGAAGGCGTGGACAGCCTCGCCGACATGGGCGAACACCTGGGCGGCGGGCTCTACACCCGTGAAGTCGATTATCTGTGCAGCGAAGAGTGGGCGACCACGGCCCATGACATCCTGTGGCGTCGCAGCAAGCTGGGGCTGTTCACCACCCCGGCCGAACAGGAAAAACTGGCGGCGTATCTGGGCAAGGTCGAGCTGAATCGCAAGATCGAAGCGGCCTGATTCCCAAGACATCGCTTGCATGACAAGCCCCTTAATCGTGAGATTCAGGGGCTTTTTCACATCTGCAGAGCCGTGGCGTGGGGATTTATCCCCTCGCCACCATGCATCACTGAGTCACTGGGCCAGATGCAACAGCAGAAAATCAATGAACGCCCGCGACTTGTGCGGCAGATGCGGGCTGTTGGGGAACACCACGTTGATCGATTGCGACGGCAGCGAATACGAAGGCAGCAAGCGCCGCAAACGCCCGCTGGCAATGTCGTCGGCGACCACCCAGGCCGGCAGCACTGAAACGCCGAGTGACGACAGGGTCATCGAACGAATCGCCGTCGAGGAGTTCGATTCGAAGTGGCTGGTGCCGCTGACCTCGACCCCCTGCCCCTGGCTATCGCGCAACGTCCATTGGGTCGGCGCCTGCAAATTGCTGTTGGCAATCCACGACACGTTATTCAGGTCCTGCGGTTCGTTTACCGGATGGCGGGCGAGAAATGCCTCAGTGGCCACCAGCACGATTTCATAATCCGCGAGCTTGCGGCTTTTGAACGCGGAGTCCGCCAAGTTGCCCAGGCGAATCACCAGATCGAGCTTTTCCGCGACCAGATCGTTCAACGAAGAGTTGAAGTTATAGCACAGGCGAATTTCCGGATAACGCTCGGAGAACAGCGGAATCAACGGCAGGATATATTTTTCACCGTACTCGCTGGTTGAACTTATCCGCAACTTTCCGGAGACCCGGTTATTACCTTTCAGGACATTATCAAAGGCATTATCAATATCCGCGACAATACCCTTGAACTCCTCATAAAACTCCTGCCCTATTTCGGTCAGCGATATATTGCGGGTATTGCGGATCAATAGCGTGGCCGACAAGACTTCTTCCAGCGCCTTGACATGCAGGCTGGCCATGGCTTTGCTGATACTCAGGTAATTCGCGGCTTTGGTGTAAGAACCAAAATCCACCACCGCAAGAAACGTCTGGACCCGATTAAGATGAGAGTGCATCGCGCTATGGCTCACTGTTAAATCCCGTCAAACATTGTTTTAAGCATAGTCGTATCGACACTTCAAGTCCATCGCCCCTATGCTGCGCGGCAAAGGGGATACAACATGAACTATCGCTATAAGATCTCGCTGATCTTTCTGATCGGCTTTTTTATTGACTGTATAAACATCTTTATGTCGGCTGTGGCATTGCCGAGTATATCGGCAACTTTGCAAGTCAGTACTTCGTCGGTGGCGTGGGTCGCCAATGCTTATATTCTCGGCCTGACCCTGATTATTCCGGTGAGCACCTGGCTGGCGGGGCGCTTTGGCAGCCGCGAAATTCTCACGCTGTCGATGCTGGTCTTCAGCGGTGCAGTGTGGATGTGCGGGATGGCCGACAGTTTCCATGAACTGGTGATCTGGCGTTTCCTCCAGGGCATCGGTGGTGGTCTGCTGATTCCGGTGGGCCAGGCGCTGACCTTCAACCTGTTCCAGGGTGAGCAACGGGCGAAGATTTCCACGCTGGTGATGGCCGTCGCGCTGATTGCACCGGCCATTTCGCCGACGGTCGGCGGCATCATCGTCGACAGCAGTTCGTGGCGCTGGGTGTTCTACAGCAACATCCCGTTCTCGCTGATCGCCGCCGGGCTGTCGTGGTTCTGGATCAAGGAAGCCAAGCCCGCCAGCCTGCCGCGTCCGGACATCCGAGGGTTGTTGCTGGTCAGCGCCGCGCTTGCCAGTCTATTGATGGGCATGTCGCTGTATGGCGGCGATTACCCGGCAATGGCCGCGCTGATCTGCGTGGCGGCGGGCCTGCTGTTCATCGCTCTGTACCTGCTGCACTACCGGCGCTGCAACAACGCGATCATCGAACTGAATCTGCTCAAAAGCAAAAAGCTCAGCACCTCGATCTTCATCTATTACGCGATTCCCGGCGTGTTCACCGGGGTCAATCTGATGAGCATTTTCTTTCTGCAGAACACCCTGCACTTCAGCGCCCGGCTGACGGGGATGTTCATGATCCTCTACGCCATCGGCGCCTTCATCGCGATGACGATTTGCGGTCGGGTCTACAACCGGGTCGGCGCCAAACGCCTGTTCACCCTCGGCATGCTGTTGCACAGCGCCGGCATCGCCACGCTGATGCTGGTCAATGCGCCGACGGACCTGTGGGTGATCGTGATCGCCTACAGCCTGATGGGCATCGGCGGCGGCATCGGCGCCAACACCGCGCAGACCACCTCGCTGATGGACTTTGCCGGCGGCGACACGCACAAGGCCAGCGTGATCTGGAACATCAACCGACAGATGTCCTTCAGCCTCGGTGCCGCGCTGTTTCTGATGATCTTCAATGTGCTGCTCAAGCAGTTCGATACCACGGCGGCCTACCACGCGACGTTCGCGATTGCGGCGCTGGTCGGACTGTTCCCGCTGTTTCAGATGAGTCAATTGAACCCTCCAAAGGAATGCCATGAACAACAACCTGGTTGAACGAGCGCAACACAGTATTCACCACGTGCATGACCTGATTCACCGCGTCTTCACCGATGCCGACGGCACCGGAGCCGCCACCGTCGCGCCGCTGATGGCGGTGTTCGCCGAGCACTTCAGCATGGTCACCACCGCGGCCGCCATCGTCGGCCGCGCGCAGGTCGAGCAACTGTTCACCGGCGCGGTCGGTGCCCGCAAAGGTCTGGAAATCCTGATCAGCGATCTGCACACGGTCTGGCACGAAGGCGCGACCGTGGCGCTGCGCTACAAGGAAACCCATCGCCTGAACCAGCGCGAAACCTCGCGCATTTCGGTGGCGATCCTGCGGGTCCAGCACCACGACGTTCAGTGGCTGTACCTGCACGAAACACCGCTGAGCCAGGAAACGCCTGCATGAAGTTCACCGTCACACATTGCCGGATGCTCTCGGCGTCAATCAAGGAAGTCACCGTCAGCGGCCCGGCTTCGCTGATCGCGATGAGCCACGCCGGTGCGCATTTCAAATGGCTGATCCCGGGGCTGAATGATCCTCGGCATTACTCGACCGTGCATCTGGACGAGGCCGGGGACGGCCGGTTCACCTTCGCCATCCGCCTCTCGCCGGACTCCGTCAGCAGCCAGTACATCCGCGCCCTGGCCGTCGATGACAGCGTGGAACTGGAAGGCCCGTTAAACACCTTCAACTACCCGCTGAGCGTCACCAGCGGTCGCGACATCGCGATTGCCGGCGGCATCGGCATCACGCCGTTGACCGGCATCCTGCGTCACCTGGCTGCGCTGCAGCGTCCAGCGCACCTGCATTACTTCGCCAAGAGCGTTGACGACGCGGTCTACGCCAGCCACCTGCAAGAACACCTTCAGGAACGCATGCAACTGCACCTGTCGGGCCATCGTCCGGCGATCGCTGACGTGCTCGCCGACCTGCGCGCCGACGACCGTCTGTATGTCTGCGGCCCGGCGGCAATGCTCGGCGAGGTGCTCAGCCATGCCGAACGTGCGGGTCTGGCCCGCGACCAGATCCATCTGGAGGTGTTCAACGTCGCCCGCGACAGCGCCGCGCAAGGTTGCGTCATCGACGCGGCGGACTCCGGCGTCAGCGTCGAGGTCGGCCCGCAGCAGTCGTTGCTCGAAGCCCTGGAAGCTGCCGGGCTCGATCCGCTTTACGACTGCCGTCGCGGCGAATGCGGCGTCTGTGCACTGGATGTACTGGAAGGCGAAGTCGATCACCGCGACTTCATCATGAGCGAACAGGAAGCGGCCTGCAGTGCGCGGATCTATCCCTGCGTGTCTCGCGCGAAAAGCCCCCGCCTGAAGCTGGCGATCTGAAGAGGACACCCCGTTGGACAACTATTTCAATGGCAGAGAAGTGCATAAATCTCTGTTCCTTGATCAGTCTCTATTCGAACAGGAACAGCAGCGGGTTTTCGCCGCGAGCTGGTGTTACCTGGGCCACGACAGCCTGATCCCCGAGACCGGTGACTACTTCACCACCACCCTGGCCCAACAGCCGCTGGCGATGATTCGACAGAAGAGTGGTGAGATCAAAGTCCTGCACAATCGCTGCCCGCACAAAGGCGTGAAGGTGCTGGCCGAAGCACGCGGCAATGTCGGGCGCTTCATGCGTTGCCCGTACCACGCCTGGACGTTCAAGACCGACGGCGAATTGCTGAGCATCCCGGTGAAAAAGGAATACGACGACTGCGACCTGAGCAGTTGTTCGGCGCACAAAGGCATGCGGGCGGTGACGGCGGTGCGCAACTATCGCGGCTTCGTGTTCGTGCGCCTGACGGAAGAAGGCGTCGGCTTCGACGAGTTCTTCGGTGAGTCGCTGTCGACCCTGGACAACATGGTCATGCGCTCGCCCCAGGGCCAGTTGAAGGTCATCGGCCAGCCGTTGCTGCACCGCCATCGCTGCAACTGGAAGATGGTCGTCGACAACCAGACCGACACCTGCCACCCGATGATCGCCCACGAGTCCTCGGCCGGCGAAGCGATTCGCTTGTGGAAAGACACCGGCGACCAGGGCAAGCCGCCGATGGCGGTCGAACTGTTCTCGCCGTTCATGGCGTCCTACGAGTTTTTCGCCGGTATGGGCATTCGGGTCTGGCCCAACGGCCACGGGCACACCGGGGTCAGCAACTCGATCCACAAGGCCTACACCGACATCCCGGGGTACTGGGAACTGATGGTGGAAAGCTACGGCGAAGACCAGGCCCGGGCGATCCTCGACGACACCCGCCACAACACCGTGTATTTCCCCAACCTGATGGTCAAGGGGCCGATCCAGACGCTGCGCGTGATCAAACCGGTCAGTGCCCGGGAAACCATCGTCGAGTCGTGGATCTTCGAGCTGCAAGGCGCCCCGGTGCAGTTGCTGGAAAGAACCGTGCAGTACAACAACCTGATCAACTCACCGTGTTCGATGGTTGCCCACGATGACGTGGAAATGTACGAGCGGGCAATGGAAGGGCTGGGCAGCGACGCCAACGAATGGGTCAACGTCGCCCGGCTGTTCACCCCGCACGAAGCCTATGCGCAGACCCAGGTGGTGTCCGGCACCAGCGAAGTGGCGATGCGCAATTTCTATAACAGCTGGCAGCACTTGATGCGGGATGACCATGCAACACGATCAATCTAATCAGCACGCCATCGAGCAACTGATCGACACCGAACTGCACTTGCTCGACCAACAGGATTTCGACGCCTGGCAACAACTGCTCAGCGACGATTACACCTACTGGATTCCGATGACCCGCGAACAGCGCAGCCCGTTGCACGAGTCCTCGCTGGTGTATGAGGACCGCTTCCTGACCACGCTGCGCATCAACCGGCTGGCCAATGCGCGCAACTTTTCCCAGCAGCCCAAGAGCCGCTGCCTGCACATCGCGCAGCGTCCGCGGATCACGGTTGACGAGGCCTCGTTCAGCGCCTTCGCCAGTTCCAACATGCTCTATTGCGAGGCCCGCAGCGACAGTGAATGGCACTACCCGGTCACCGTCGAGCACCGACTGATCAATATCGACGGCACGTGGAAAATCCATGGCAAGAAGATTCTCTTGCTCAACCCCGCACGCGCCCTTGAAAGCCTGCAACTCATTATCTGATCGACCGAGAATTCCCCCTGTGAACCCTATTCCCAACGGCTCCAACCAGGCGTCCGCGTGCCTGTCTTTTCCCTACGTCGATCTGCTCTATGACTATGGCCAGTTCCTGCGCAATGCCGATGAAGCGATCGGCTACCTGCCGGCCGAATCCGCCGAGAAGCACATCGGCATCGTCGGTGCCGGCCTCAGCGGGCTGGTCGCGGCCTACGAATTGCTGCGCGCCGGTGCGCGCCGCGTCACCCTGTTCGAAGCCGAGCCGGAACACGTCGGCGGGCGCTTGCTGACCCAGTGCTTTGACGAAGAACAGCCACAATTCATCGCCGAAATGGGCGCGATGCGCTTTCCGCCCAGTGAAGTCGGGTTGTTTCATTACCTCAATCGTTTCGGTATCCAGACCACCGAAGCGTTTCCCGACCCGGGCGTCGTCGACACCGAAATCCACTACCGTGGCGAGGCCCATCACTGGGCGGCGATGCAGCCACCGCCGGCGCTGTTCAGCACCGTGCACCAGGGCTGGGTGGCGTTTCTTCGCGAAGGCGTGACCCTCGATGACGGCACGTGCCTGGCACCGCCACTGCTGCTGACCGAACTGCTCAAACAGCACAACTACTGCGAAGTGCAGCCCGAGTGGCAACGCTACCTGGACTGCTTCGGCGACAGCTCGTTTTACTCGGCGATGGTGCGCATCTTCACCGGCAACAACCCTCCGGGTGGCAAGGCATGGCGCAAGCCCGAGGACTTCCACCTGTTCGGTTCGCTGGGGATTGGCTCCGGCGGTTTCCAGTCGGTGTACCGCGCCTCGTTCACCGAGATCCTGCGGCTGGTGGTCAATGCCCTGGAGGTCAATCAGCGGCTGGTGCCCAACGGCATTTCCTCGCTGGCCGAGCGGATTGCCGACACCGCGTTCAATGGCATTGAGCTGCGCGACATGATCTGCCGCACGCGCATCGAGTCGATCAACAAGGGCGCCAACGGCGAAATCCTGCTGGCCGGCAGCAACGGCGAAACCTACGCCTGCGACCGGGTGATCACCACCACCACGACCCGTGCCCTGCAAGTGAACCTCAAGCTCACGCAGAACCAGGCCTTCGTCAATCGCGACGTGGCGCGGGCGATCAACGAAACCCACATGGTCGGCTCGTCCAAACTGTTCATCCTGACCAAGGACAAGTTCTGGCTCAAACACGGCCTGGCGCAAAACATCCAGACCGACACCCTGGTCAAGGGCGTCTATTGCCTCGACTACGCGCCGCACGATCCAGACTCGTGGGGCGTGGTGCTGATCAGTTACACCTGGGAAGACGACTCGCACAAGATGGTGTCGATGACCGACAAGGTGCAGCGCTGCCTGCGTCTGGTCGACGAACTGGCGATGAGCGCGCCGGAGTTTGCCAGCCACCTGCTGCCGCTGGACGGCGACTACCAGCGCTACGTTCTGGAATACGACTGGCTGACCGACAAACACGCGCTGGGCGCCTTCAAACTGAATTTCCCTGGCGACGACATTTACTCCGAGCGCCTGTTCTATCAGTTCCGCACTGCGCTCGATCCGAACCAGGACACCGGCCTGTACCTGGCCGGTTGCGGCGCCTCGTTCACCGGTGGCTGGGCCGAAGGCGCGATTCAAACCGCACTCAACGGCGCCTGTGCGGTGATCAGCAGTCTGGGCGGCGACCTGATTGCCGGTAACCCGCTCGACGACTTGCACTCGCAGTACCGCTACTGCTGATCCCGGCCCTTTCAACCCGAGAATTTTCCATGTACAGCCAGCTTTCCATTGAACAGCTCGTCAACGGATTTCGCAGCGGCCAGCACTGCCCGGACACCTGGCAGCAGGCCCTGCGCGAGCGTCATGCCCAGGTGCAGCACCTCAACAGTTTCATCACGTACGACCCGGCAGCGCTCAAGGCCGACGGTATCGCACGCGACAGCGCGCTGTACGGTTTGCCCGTGTCGTTCAAAGACAACATCAACGTCAGCGGCATGCCGACCACCGCCGGCACACCCGGCCTGGCCGACTATGTACCGCAGGCGGACGCCGGTATTGTCCAGCGCTTCAAACACCTCGGCGCGCGGGTGGTGGGCAAGAACAACATGCACGAACTGTCGTTCGGCGTGACGTCGGCCAATCACACCTATGGCGCCGTGCTCAACCCGGCCAATCAACGGCACAGTGCCGGCGGCAGCAGCGGCGGTTGTGCCGCCGCCGTCGCCGCCGGCCTGGTACCGTGCGCAGTCGGCACGGACACCGGCGGTTCGGTACGGATTCCGGCGGCGTTCTGCGGCATCGTCGGCATGCGTCCGACCACGGGCCTCTACCCCGCCGATGGCATCGTTCCGGTGTCGCAGACCAAGGACACTCCGGGCCTGCTGACCCGCACCGTGGAAGACTGCCAGTTCGTTCACGGGCACCTGACCGGCAGCGCGCAACAGGCCGCAGACCGACCCTTGCGCATCGGCATCCCCGAGCGCTTTCTCTGGGCCGACCTCGCCGACAATGTGCAGCGCGATTGCCGTGCGGCGATCGACACCCTGGCCGATCGCGGGGCGATCATCGTGCCGGTCGACGACGCCGTGATCGGCGAGATCAACGAAAGCATCCAGTTTCCGTTGCCGATCTACGAGTTTTTCATCGACTTCCCGCGGTTCCTGATGGGGCAAGGACGTGGTGCGCAGTTCCTCGATATCCTTGCGCAGATCCGCGATCCGGCGATCAAGAAAATCCTCAACGCCCAACTGGAAAGTCCGGCGATTTCCTACACCGATTACGTGCAGGCGTTGATGAGCAAACTGCGTCTGGAGCAGGAATACCGTGCGCTGCTGGGCAATCACCGACTGGATCTGATCGCTTACCCGACCGTCACGTGCAGCGCGCCGCTGCTCAGCGATTGCTCGGACGAAAGCAACTTCGAAGCCTTCGTGCGCAATACCGATCCGGCGAGCAACCTGGCGGCACCGAGCATCAGCATTCCGGTCGCGGCTGCGGGCGGGTTGCCGGTGGGGTTGTCGTTCGATGCGTTGCCGGGGCAGGACAGCTTTTTGTTGGCGAATGTGCGGCATCTGACGTACCTGCTCGACATCCGCTGAATAACCATCCTGCACAGAACCCTGTGGGAGCGGGCTTGCCCGCGAAGAGGCCAGCGGCTTCAACATCACTGTTGACAGACCGAGCGCCATCGCGGGCAAGCCCGCTCCCACAGCAACCGTGTCAACCACTGCCATATAACAATTCAAATTGCGGGCCTTGCCATGCGCGTCACCTCAATCTCTTCCGTTCCTGCTGTCGAACGCTCGCCGTCGATCATCGGCGGCGCCATGATCATTGGCGGCACCATCGTCGGTGCGGGCATGTTCTCCTTGCCGGTGGTCATGTCCGGGCTGTGGTTCTACGGCTCGGTCGCCGTGCTGTTGCTGGCCTGGTTCTGCACCTTGCACTCGGGCCTGATGATCCTCGAGGCCAATCTCAACTACCGCGAAGGCGCGAGCTTTTCCACCATCACCCGCGATCTGCTCGGGCGTGGCTGGAGCCGTTTGAACGGCTTGAGCATCGTGTTTGTGCTCTACACCCTGACCTACGCCTATATTTCCGCCAGCGGTTCGGTGATTCATCACACCGCGCAATCGCTGGGCTGGACGCTGTCGTCACGGGCCGGCGGCCTGGGGTTCACCCTGCTGGTGGCGTTTATCGTCTGGCTCAGTACCACGGCGGTGAGCCGGATGACCACGCTGGTGTTCGGCGCCAAAATCCTCGCGTTCTTCCTGACGTTCGGTGGTTTGCTCGGGCATGTGCAAAGCGCCACGCTGCTCAACCTCGACCACGGCGACAACCACTATTGGCCCTACTTGCTAGTGACCCTGCCCTTCTGCCTGACCTCGTTCGGCTTTCACGGCAACGTGCCCAGCCTGATGAAGCATTACGGCAAGGACCCACAGCGGATCCGCGCCTGTCTGGTCAGCGGCACCTTGCTCGCACTCGGTCTGTATCTGGTGTGGATGTTGTGCAGCATGGGCAATATTCCCCGGGACGCGTTCAAGGACATCGCCCAGCGCGGCGGCAACATTGATGTATTGATTGGCGCCTTGGGTTCGCGGCTCAACAGCGCCAACATCGACCTGTTGCTGACGTTTTTCTCCAACTTCGCCGTGGCCTGTTCGTTTCTCGGGGTGACCCTGGGGTTGTTCGATTACCTGGCCGATGTCCTCGGCTTCGACGACAGCCCCGCCGGGCGCTTCAAGACCGCCACCGTGACCTTTGCTCCGCCAATGCTCTGCGGAGTGCTCTGGCCGGAAGGTTTTATCCATGCCATCGGTTTCGCCGGGCTGGCGGCGACGTTATGGGCGGTGATCACCCCTGCCCTGTTGGCGCGGGCTTCGCGCAAACGCTTCGGCAGCCCGCGCTATCGGGTGTGGGGCGGTACACCGATGATTGGCCTGGTGCTGTTGTTCGGGGCCCTCTGCGCGGTCTCGCACCTGTTGTTCGTGTTTGGCTGGCTCCCGGTCTGGCGCTGAGGCAAAGCGTTCGGTTTTCCGAACGCGACTTTGCGGTCGATTCGGTAAACCGGATCAGATACGCTGAAAAACACCGCCACAAAAGTTTAATAACGTTATAAAACAACCAGTTAACCATCGACGACTGGTCTGGCACGACTCATGCTCTACACTCTCTCGACGAATGCCTGCAGTGCCAACACTTCAGGAGCCGTCAGGCATTCGAAGCACAAAAGGGCCGACGAACTGGCTCCATAAAAAAAACAATTCGAGGAAAATTTGATGCGCATCGTTCCCCATATCCTGGGCGCAGCCATTGCTGCCGCTCTGATCAGCACACCAGTTTTCGCCGCCGAACTCACCGGCACCCTGAAGAAAATCAACGATTCGGGCACCATCACGCTCGCTCACCGTGACAGCTCCATTCCGTTTTCCTACATCGCGGACGCTTCCGGCAAACCCGTGGGCTACTCCCACGACATTCAAGTGGCCATCGTTGAAGCCCTGAAAAAAGACCTGAACAAGCCAGACCTGCAGGTCAAGTACAACCTGGTGACCTCGCAAACCCGTATCCCGCTGATCCAGAACGGCACCGCGGATATCGAGTGCGGCTCCACCACCAACAACGCCGAACGCGCCCAGCAAGTCGACTTCACCGTCAACATCTTCGAAATCGGCACCCGTCTGCTGGTCAAGAAAGACAAGGATGGCAAGCCGTCCTACGCTGACTTTGCCGACCTGAAAGGCAAAAACGTCGTGACCACCGCCGGCACCACGTCCGAGCGCATCATCAAAGCGATGAACGCCGACAAGCAGATGGGCATGAACATCATCTCCGCCAAAGACCACGGCGAGTCCTTCAACATGCTGGAAAGCGGCCGCGCCGTAGCCTTCATGATGGACGATGCCCTGCTGGCCGGCGAAGAAGCCAAGGCCAAGAAGCCGGCCGACTGGATCATCACCGGTACGCCACAGTCCTTCGAAGCCTACGCGTGCATGGTTCGTAAAGACGACCCGGCCTTCAAGAAGGCTGTCGATGCCGCCATCGTTGGCCTGTACAAATCCGGCGAGATCAACAAGATCTACAGCAAGTGGTTTGAAAGCCCGATCCCGCCAAAAGGCCTGAACCTGAACTTCCCGATGAGCGACAAGGTAAAAGATCTGATCGCCAACCCGAGCGACAAGCCGGCGCCTGACGTAAAAATCTGATACCTGACTAACCTTATCGCCTGAGGGAGCCACCTTCCCTCAGGCGTCTGTTACTACCTGCTGGCTTTACTGTGGAACACTCGACCTGGCGGTTTCCGAGCCGATCGCGTGTGTCCGACGTTCACCGTCGGACGGGAAAGGACCTTCCCCAAGCGGGTGCTTGTACATCGATCGATCTCGAGGGGAGACCCTAATGAATTACAACTGGGACTGGGGCGTGTTCTTCAAGTCCACCGGCGTTGGCAGCGAGACGTATCTCGACTGGTACGTCACCGGTTTGGGCTGGACCATTGCCATCGCCATCGTGGCATGGATCATCGCCTTGCTGCTGGGCTCCATTCTGGGGGTCATGCGCACGGTGCCGAACCGCATCGTATCGGGCATCGCGACCTGCTACGTCGAACTGTTTCGCAACGTGCCGCTGCTGGTTCAGCTGTTCATCTGGTACTTCCTGGTACCTGACCTGCTGCCGCAGAACCTGCAGGACTGGTACAAACAGGACTTGAACCCGACCACCTCGGCCTACCTGAGCGTTGTCGTGTGCCTGGGCCTGTTCACTGCAGCCCGTGTCTGCGAGCAAGTGCGTACCGGCATCCAGGCGCTGCCACGCGGCCAGGAATCCGCCGCCCGCGCCATGGGTTTCAAGCTGCCGCAGATCTACTGGAACGTGCTGCTGCCCCAGGCCTACCGGATCATCATTCCGCCGCTCACCTCGGAATTCCTCAACGTGTTCAAGAACTCCTCCGTGGCGTCCTTGATCGGCCTGATGGAATTGCTGGCGCAAACCAAACAGACCGCCGAATTCTCGGCCAACCTGTTTGAAGCCTTCACCCTGGCCACGCTGATCTACTTCACCCTGAACATGAGCCTGATGTTGCTGATGCGCATGGTCGAGAAGAAAGTCGCGGTGCCTGGCCTGATCTCCGTGGGGGGTAAATAATGGACTTCGATTTCAGCGGCATCATCCCCGCGATCCCGGGCCTGTGGAACGGCATGGTCATGACCTTGCAGTTGATGGTCATGGGCGTGGTCGGCGGCATCGTGCTGGGGACCATCCTCGCCCTGATGCGCCTGTCGTCCAGCAAACTGCTGTCGCGCGTGGCCGGCGCTTATGTGAACTACTTCCGTTCGATCCCGCTGCTGCTGGTGATCACCTGGTTCTACCTGGCGGTGCCGTTCGTGCTGCGCTGGATCACCGGTGAAGACACGCCGATCGGCGCGTTCACCTCCTGCGTCGTGGCCTTCATGATGTTCGAAGCCGCGTACTTCTGCGAAATCGTCCGGGCCGGCGTGCAGTCGATCCCCAAAGGCCAGATGGCCGCCGCCCAGGCGATGGGCATGACCTATGGCCAGACCATGCGTCTGATCATCCTGCCCCAGGCGTTCCGCAAGATGACCCCGTTGCTGCTGCAACAGTCGATCATCCTGTTCCAGGACACCTCGCTGGTGTACACCGTGGGCCTGGTGGACTTCCTCAACTCCGCCCGCTCCAGCGGCGACATCATCGGTCGTTCCAACGAGTTCCTGATCTTCGCCGGTGTCGTCTACTTCATCATCAGCTTTTCCGCCTCGCTGCTGGTCAAGCGTCTGCAAAAAAGGTTCGCCGTATGATCTCTATCAAAAACATCAACAAGTGGTATGGCGACTTCCAGGTGCTGACTGATTGCAGCACCGAGGTCAAAAAAGGCGAAGTGATCGTGGTCTGCGGCCCGTCGGGTTCCGGCAAATCGACCCTGATCAAATGCGTCAACGCCCTGGAGCCGTTCCAGAAAGGCGACATCGTCGTCGACGGCACCTCGATTGCCGACCCGAAGACCAACCTGCCAAAACTGCGCTCACGCGTGGGCATGGTGTTCCAGCATTTCGAACTGTTCCCGCACCTGACCATCACCGAAAACCTGACCATCGCGCAGATCAAGGTGTTGGGCCGCAGCAAGGAAGAGGCGACCAAGAAAGGTCTGCAACTGCTCGAGCGCGTCGGTCTGTCGGCCCACGCCCACAAGCATCCGGGGCAACTGTCCGGCGGTCAGCAACAGCGCGTGGCGATTGCCCGTGCGCTGGCGATGGACCCGATCGTCATGCTGTTCGACGAACCGACCTCGGCGCTCGACCCGGAAATGGTCAACGAAGTACTCGACGTGATGGTGCAACTGGCCCAGGAAGGCATGACCATGATGTGCGTGACCCACGAAATGGGCTTCGCCCGTAAAGTCGCCGACCGGGTGATTTTCATGGATGCCGGCAAGATCATCGAAGACTGCCCGAAAGAAGAGTTCTTCGGCGACATCAGCGCCCGCTCCGAACGCGCGCAGCATTTCCTCGAGAAAATCCTGCAGCACTAAAAGCGACACACCGAACTCTGTGGCGAGGGAGCTTTGTGGCGAGGGGATTTATCCCCGATGGGCCGCGAAGCGACCCCCAGCATTTCAAAATCAAACCGCATCTGCCGGTTTGACGACTGCTTCGCAGCCGATCGGGGATAAATCCCCTCGCCACAGGTTCCGCGCTCGAACAAACCAGCATGCTGTTAGCCATGCTGGTTGACCCAAGGCATCTGTGATGAAATGCGACCCCACTCTCTATCGCGCCGCGCCGCCATCACTTGCCGTGAAACCTCGCCTGATCCGTCATTTGTTCCTGCCGCCGCTGATCATCGCCCTGATGATCGGATTGGGTTTTGCCGGCTTCTGGACCAGCGAACATTTCGGCATCCGCAGCCTTGGCGAGAACGGCCAGCGTCAGCTGGAACTGCACGCCCGCGCAGTCGAAAGCGAGATCAGCAAATACACATACCTGCCCAGCCTGCTGGAACTGGAAACCAGTGTCCCGCAACTGCTGGCCGACCCGACCCCGGAACACCGGCAAACGGTCAATGCTTACCTTGAAGGTCTGAACCGGCGCAGCCGCAGTCGGGCCATCTACGTCATGGACACCACCGGCCGCGTGATGGCCACCAGCAACTGGCGCGATGTCGACAGCTATCTGGGTGAAGACCTGTCCTTCCGCGCCTATTTCCAGAAAGCCGTACGCGGCGAACCTGGCCGCTTCTACGGCATCGGCAGCACCAATGGCGAGCCCGGTTATTACCTCGCTCACGGTCTCGAAGAGCATGGCAAGATCATCGGCGTCGCCGTGGTCAAAGTGCGGCTGGAAGCCATGGAAGAACGTTGGCAGCGCGCGCGTCTGGAAGCCTTCGTCAGCGATGAAAACGGCATCATCATTCTTTCCAGTGATCCGGCCCGACGTCTGAAAGCTGTCATTCCCTTGAGTGAAGACACCAAGGAAAAACTTGCCCGAAGCCTGCAGTACTACTGGTACCCGCTCAACGAACTGCAACCTTTGGCTCGCGAAACCCTGTCCGAAGGCGTGGAAAAACTCACCTTCCCCGCCAACAGCGAAGTGCCGTCTGGCGAGGATGACATCAGCTATCTGGCGCAGACCCGCCCGCTGAGTGACACGCCCTGGAATTTCACCTTGCTCACGCCTTTGCAGGATTTGCGTCGCGAAGCGATCAACCAAGGCATTCTGGTCGCGGTCGCCTTTGCCTTGGTGGCGTTCCTGCTGATCGCCTGGAACGAGCGGCGCAAAGTCATCGCCACCCGGCTCGCCGCCCGCGAAGCCTTGCAGGAAGCCAACAATCAGCTGGAGCGTCGGATTACCGAACGCACCTCGGACCTGCGCGCCAGCAACGAGCGCCTCAAGAGCCAGATCCGCGAACGCCGTCAGGCAGAAGAAACCTTGCGCCGTGCCCAGGATGAACTGGTGCAGGCAGGCAAACTTGCGGCCATCGGCCAGATGTCCACCAGCATCGCCCACGAACTGAATCAGCCGCTGGCGGCGATGCGCACCCTCTCGGGCAATACCGTACGGTTTCTCGAGCGCGGTCAGCTCGATGTCGCCAGCACCAACCTCAAGACCATCAACGACCTGATCGACCGCATGGGCCGCATCACCGCAAGCCTGCGCTCGTTCGCCCGTCGCGGCGACAGCCACGGTCAGGCCAGCCTCGGCAAAGCGGTGGAGGCGGCGTTGCAATTGCTCGGCGCGCGGGTGGAACACTCGGCGCTGGTGCTGCACCGGCAATTCGCCGACGTGCAATTGCTGATCGACCAGACTCGCCTCGAACAGATTCTGGTCAATCTGATCGGCAACGCCCTCGATGCCATGCAGGCGCAACCGCTGCCGCAGCTGTGGCTGGAAGGTGAAGAGTTCAACGGTAAATATCGCCTGCGCGTGCGCGACAACGGTCATGGCATCGACGCCGAAGCACGCAAGCATCTGTTCGAACCGTTCTTCACCACCAAACCCGGTGAACAAGGCCTGGGCCTCGGCCTGACCCTGTCCGCCAGCCTCGCGGCCGCCACCGGCGGGCATCTGGGTGTCGAACACCCGGCCAGCGGTGGCACCACCTTCGTCCTCAGTTTACCGTTGGTAAGCCCTACTCCTGCCGAGCCAATATGAACCACGACCTTAGTGTGCTGATCGTCGAAGACGACCCCCATGTCCTGCTCGGTTGCCAACAGGCGCTGACCCTCGAAGACATTCCCTGCATTGGTGTGGGCAGCGCCGAAGAAGCACTGGAGCAGGTCGGCGACAATTTTGCCGGCATCGTCATCAGCGATATCCGCTTGCCGGGTATCGACGGCCTGGAGTTGCTGACCCGCCTGAAACAACGTGATCGCAGCCTGCCAGTGGTGCTGATCACCGGTCACGGCGACATCTCCATGGCGGTCGGTGCGATGCAGAAAGGCGCCTATGACTTCATGGAGAAGCCGTTCTCGCCGGAGCGCCTGGTCGATGTGGCGCGGCGCGCCCTGGAGCAACGCAGCCTGGCGCGGGAAGTGTCGTCGCTGCGTCGGCAACTGGCCGAACGCGATTCGCTCGAAGGCCGGATCATCGGCCGCTCGCCGGCGATGCAGAACCTGCGCGAACTGATCGCCAACGTCGCCGACACATCGGCCAACGTCTTGATCGAAGGCGAAACCGGTACCGGCAAGGAACTGGTCGCCCGCTGCCTGCACGACTTCAGCCGCCGCCACAGCAAGCAGTTCGTCGCACTGAACTGCGGCGGCCTGCCGGAGAACCTCTTCGAAAGCGAGATATTCGGCCACGAGGCCAACGCCTTTACCGGCGCCGGCAAACGGCGCATCGGCAAGATCGAACACGCCGACGGCGGCACGCTGTTCCTCGACGAAGTGGAAAGCATGCCGCTGCCGTTGCAGATCAAACTGCTGCGCGTCTTGCAGGAACGCACCCTCGAACGCCTCGGTTCAAACCAGAGCGTGGCGGTGGATTGCCGGGTGATTGCCGCGACCAAGTCCGACCTCGATGAAGCGAGCAAGGCTGGCGAATTCCGTAGCGACCTGTACTACCGCCTCAACGTCGTGACCCTTGAATTGCCGCCCCTGCGCGAGCGTCGCGAAGACATCCTGCAACTGTTCGAACACTTCACCCAGCAATCGGCGCTGCGCTTTGACCGCGCCCTGCCGGAGCTGGACAACCAGACCCTGTCGAACCTGATGAGCCACGACTGGCCGGGCAACGTGCGGGAGCTGCGCAACGTCGCCGAACGCTTCGCCCTCGGCCTGCCGGCGTTCAAGAAGTCCGGCGCCGGCAGCGCGGGCCAGGGCCTGGCGTTTGCCGAAGCGGTGGAAGCGTTCGAGCGCAACCTGCTCAGCGATGCCTTGCAACGCAGCGGCGGCAACCTGACCCAGGCCAGCCTGGAACTGGGCATGGCCAAGACCACGCTGTTCGACAAAGTGAAAAAGTACGGGTTGAGCCACTGATGGATCTGATTCTCAAAGCAGCGCTCGGTGCGGCAGTGGTGGTGATCCTCGCCGCCCTGTCGAAAACCAGAAACTACTACATCGCCGGGCTGGTACCGCTGTTTCCGACCTTTGCCCTGATCGCCCACTACATCGTCGGCAAAGGCCGTTCAATCGACGATCTGAAGGCGACCATCGTGTTCGGCATGTGGTCGATCATTCCGTACTTCATTTATCTGGCGACGCTGTACGTGATGGTTGACCGCATGCGCCTGGAAGCGTCGCTCGCGGTGGCGGTTGTGGCGTGGCTGATCGCGGCGACGGTGCTGGTCACAGTCTGGGTGCGCCTGCACGCCTGAGCCAAACGCTGGCCCGCCCCTTGCATTTACCCCCAAAGCCCCGCCCGGCTGGTGCTCATGATGGATGAGGCCGGTGTCTGGCAGGGTCTGCCAAGGGTGAATAGCAACCTTGAACATTTTAGATCTCGACCACAGCCTGACGGCCCAGGCACCGATTGCGCGACTGCTCGACAGTGGCCGCGCCAGACGCCTGGACCTGCTCGACCTCGGCCCGAAACTCCGGCTCTGGTCCAGCGAACGCACCTGGCGGCGCTTCGCCGAACGCTTGCAGCAACGGCCGCGCCACAGCGGCCCGGCGCCGGAAATCTTCTTCGTCGGTTCCGGTGATTATCACCACCTGACCCCGGCGTTTCTCACCGACCTGCCCGAGCCGGTCAGCCTGATCCACTTCGACAATCACCCCGACTGGGTGCGTTTCGCGCCGCGTCGGCACTGCGGCTCGTGGGTCAATCAGGCGCTGAAACTGCCGAACATCCACCGCATCGTCACGCTCGGCCCGTGCAGCGATGACCTGCAAAACCCGCAGTTGAAGGGCGGCAATCTCGCGGCCCTCAGACGCGGGGTGCTGCAGCTGTTTCCGTGGCAGCACGCGCCCTCCAGAGTCTGGGGACGGGTCGGCGACGGCGCCGGGCATGCACAACAGGAAAACATGCTGCACTGGCACAACTTGTCGGAACTCGACTGGCGCCAGTTCCTCGACAAGATGATCGCCAGTCTGCCGACCGAGGCAGTGTGGATCACCATCGACAAGGACGTGCTTGCCAGCGAAGACGCCGCCACCAACTGGGATCAGGGCGGCATGCGCCTGAGCCACATGCTCCAGGCCCTGCGCGCTCTGGCGGCGAGCAAGCGGGTCCTCGGCATCGACATCTGCGGCGAATACGCACGCCCGGCCTTCAGTAACCTGCTCAAACGCTGGGAAGCGAAGACCGACCAGCCCCCGGCCGAGCGCTGGAGCGACGCCGATATCCTGCGCAATTCGGCGACCAATCAAGCCTTGATCGAGCTGTTCGAGGAGTTGTTTCCATGACGTTTACCGTGATTGTGCTGGTGGCCTTGTCGATTGTTCTGGATGTGATCGGCCAGCTCTGTTTCAAACTGGGCCTGGACCGCCTGCCGGCGCTGGAGGGTGGTTTTCGCCTGCAGGTGTTCTGGGGCCAGGTGTTCAACGCGCCGCTGCTGTGGGCCGGGATCGGGGCTTATGCGATCGAGTTCTTCGTCTGGCTCGGAGCCCTGTCGCGGGCGCCGCTGAGCCTGCTGTTTCCGGCGGCCGCGCTGGCTTATTGCGGCGTGGTACTGACGGGCAAAGTGGTGCTCGGTGAAACCGTCAGCCGGCGCCGCTGGCTGGGTACGCTGGTGATTACGGCGGGCGTGATGCTCGTGTGTGCCGGCCATGTCTGAAGCGCGCCTGGAACTGCAAAGGAACGACGCAATGCATTGGCTCCACGGGCGCCTGGGCACCATCGTGCTGTGGGCGCTGTTGATCATTCTGGAAAGTGGCGGACAGATCGCGAGCAAGGTCGGCGGCGATCAGTTGGGGCAGATGGACTTCAGCCTGCAATGGCTGCAAGGCATCGTCATGACGCCCGGCGTGTGGGTGGCGATTGCCTGCTACATCGGCGCGTTTTTTGTCTGGATGCTGATTCTGCGCCGCAGCAGCCTGTCACTGGCGTTTCCCCTGAGTTCGCTGGTGTTTGTCGGCGTGCTGCTGGGATCGTGGCTGGGGCTGGGCGAGCAGATCAGCCTGCTGCACTGGGTCGGCGTGGCGGTGATCATGGGCGGGATTGCCCTGCTTGCCGAGGGCGAAGAACACTGAAATCGACCGTGCAGGCTGCGTTTTTTGATCTTGAAAAACCAAGATCGCAGCCTGCACAAAGCGCTCAGGCGTCGGGCTTCTGGTGGTTCAGCAAGAACCCCAGACCATGCGCCAATGCAATCTCCTTCACCCCCGCTTCCTGCTGCTGCCGGGCGATCTGCCGGTGATAGGCCTTGACCTGAGTCCAGTGCATTTTCGGCCGATAGTGGTGCTCGGCGTGATAGCCGTTGTTCATCCACAACAGGTTGTACAGCGGGCTGTAGGCGCTCACGCCCCACGCGATGGGCAAGTCCGGGTTGCCGCCAAAATGCTCGTAATAACCGTTGAGCGACGACAACGCCTGCCCCAGGTACCAGAACGGCAGCAGCACCAGCACCGCTTGCCAGTCGTACACCGCCAGCAGCAGATAGAACGCCAGCGTCACATAGATTTCCACCTTGACCCAACGCGCGTCCTTCGGCCGTTTGCGGCGCATTTCTTCGTAGATCGGCGTGGGATCGTCGCGGAAAAAACTCAGAAACGTATAGGCCCAGGGATTTTCTGGCTGACCGTTTTTGCCGCGCAGATAAATCGACAGCGGATCAATCGTCTTGCCGTCCGCTCCCGGCCGGTCCGAGTTGCCACGGTGATGCCGGTTGTGGATATCACGATAGAGAGTTTGTGAAAAACCGATGGTCACCGACAACAGCAGATCGAACGCCCGGTTCAGCCACGCCGGGGTGAAGTAGGCGTTGTGGATCTGGTTGTGGGAAATGCTGTTGATGCTCCACGACAGGCTGATCGCATAGCCCAGCGCCAGCGGCACAAAGGCCCACCAGGACAGCTGAGGAAAGGCTGAGACCAGCCACAGGACACAGGCGAAGTGGGCAATGCCCAATGCAATGGGGATCAAGTCCCACAACGAATGGGCCAACAGACGATAAGCAGGGCGAGCCATGAAGAACATCCTGAAGGAATGGATTCGACATGGCTGTCTGCAAACCGCAGACCAATTCGCCCGCGTGCGCAATCAGTCGAACTTGTAGGCGATGGCCGCCTGCACTTCACCCTGATTGGTATCCCCTACCGCTTTGACGATGCTGCTGTCGGCCGCCGAGCGGGTCAGGTGAATCCAGCTCGCGCTGGTGACCAGCGACCAGTGCGGCGCCAGCGCAAACTCGAAGCTCTGGGTCAGCGCCACGTTCTGTAAACCACCGCCGGCGTTGTACGCGCGGATGCCCGAGGCCTGCGCTTCGCGATCACTGACACCGAAGAAGGTCTGGGTGCCCTGCGCATCGGTAAAATGCGCGGTCAGGTTGCTGCTGCCAATCACCCCGCCGCCCAGTGGATAGCCGATTTCACCGCCCACTTTGCCAAACACGCCGCCCTGCCCGCTGCCACCGCCGGCGGCCTGGCCAACGAAGGCGAACACGCGCCAGAAATCGGCCGGAGCGTATTGCACGAAGCCGCCAGCCTCGGCCATGTCGGGCACATCACGCAGGCCACGCAACTCACCATTGGCGGTGCGCCCGGAGAGGTAGTTGATGTACGGCCCGGCGCTGAAACCGTTGGTTTTCAAGGCGCTCCAGGTCAGGCCGTCGTCGGTACCGAGGCTGACATCGCCCCAGTCCAGATCCAGATACGGGATCGGTCGGGTTTCGTAACGGCTGCCGGTCGGATCATGCGGTTGATACCCCGCCCCGAGTCCTGCTTCGCCTGTAATGCCATCCGCCAGCGCGGCCCCGGAAAAGCTGGCCAGTGCGGCCAATAACGCCAGTGTCTTCCTCTGCATGAGGTCATTCCTTTTCTGAACTTGCGCGCATCAATCCCCGGATACCGTCCCCGGCGCAAGCACTCATGTTGTTTGTAGCAAGCTACAAAAATTGTAGCCGCGCATGGCGACAAAACCGTATCACCCCCGCCACTACGGGGCCTGGGCCATTTGGCACAGTCCCTGCTCTCTCCCTTGCCAGGCGCAGACCGCGCACCCTGACAACTGCCTCGACCCAACAGGTACTGCAGATGATTGACTGGCACATCGTGTGTGATTTCGACGGGACCATCACCCGTACCGACGTGATCGACAGCATCCTTGAACGCTTCGCCGACCCGAGCTGGGAAGCCATCGAAAACGAATGGCTGGAGGGCAAGATCGGTTCCCGCGAATGCCTCAGCCGTCAGCTGGCGCTGATCAAGGCCACGCCTGCGCAACTGCTCGAGTTCTTCGACAGCATCGACATTGATCCCGACTTCCCCGACTTCGTCGACCACGTGATCGGCCTCGGCGCTTCGCTGGAAGTGGTCAGCGACGGTATCGAACAAGGCATCGCGCGAATTCTTGCGCGCAACTACGTGACGCTCCTGCCGATCCTCGCCAATCGCCTGCGCCAGATCGACCACGACAAGTGGCGCATTGATTTCCCTTACGCCAGCGATGCCTGCCGCGCCGCGTCCGGCAACTGCAAATGCAAGTCCACGCCGAACAGCAAACGCGTGCTGGTGATCGGCGACGGCCAGTCCGACATGTGCGTGGCGTCCACCGCCGACTTCGTTTTCGCCAGGGATCGCCTGGCCGAGCACTGCGAGCGCAACGGCATCGCCTACGCGCGCTTCGACAGCTTCGCCGAACTGCCACACCTGCTGGCCCGCCTGCCTCTGGCCCCGGCCGCCAACGCCGTCACTTTCAGCACCGAAACCCCTTCTGAAGCACAGGAAACCCTGCACCATGTCTGATATCCGCATCGCGACAGCCGAAGACCAGGTCCTTCTGGAAAAAGAAGCCAAATACTGCTCCTACGGCGACACCGTTCACTACATCGAACCGCCGCGCATCTTCAGCCGCTGCGAAGGCTCCTACGTCTGGGACACCGAAGATCAGGCCTATCTCGACCTGCAGATGTGGTACTCGGCGGTCAACTTCGGTTACGCCAACCCGCGTCTGAACAATGCACTGAAACAACAGATCGACACCCTGCCGCAAATCGCCAGCCAGTACCTGCACAAGGGCAAGATCGAGCTGTCGGAAATGATCGCGGTCGACGCCAAGAAAAAATTCGGCCTCGACGGCCGTGTGCATTTCAACGTCGGCGGTTCGCAGTCGATCGAGGACTCGCTGAAAGTGGTGCGCAACGCCACCAACGGCAAGAGCCTGATGTTCGCCTTCGAGGGCGGTTATCACGGCCGCACCCTCGGTGCATCGTCGATCACCTCCAGCTACCGTTATCGCCGCCGCTACGGTCACTTCGGTGAGCGTGCGCAGTTCATCCCGTTTCCGTACCACTTCCGTGGCCCGAAAGGCATGACCAAGGAAGAGTACGGCAGCCACTGCGTGCAGCAATTCGCGCGGTTGTTCGAGACTGAATACAACGGCGTCTGGGACCCGAAAGTCGGCCAGAGCGAATATGCTGCGTTCTACGTCGAGCCGATCCAGGGCACCGGCGGCTACGTGATCCCGCCGATGAACTTCTACAGCGAACTCAAGCACGTGCTGGATCAGCACGGCATCCTGATGGTCGTTGACGAAATCCAGATGGGTTTCTACCGCACCGGCAAGCTGTGGTCGATCGAACACTTTGACGTCAAACCCGACGTGATCGTCTTCGGCAAGGCGCTGACCAATGGCCTCAACCCGCTGGGCGGCATCTGGGCCCGCGAAGAGCTGATCAACCCGAAAGTCTTCCCGCCAGGCTCGACCCACTCCACCTTCGCCTCCAACCCGCTGGGCACTGCGGTGGGTCTGGAAATGTTCAAGATGACCAGCGAAGTCGATTACGGCGCAAGGGTCATGGCCAAGGGCAAATACTTCCTCGAAGGCCTGCAGGATCTGCAAAAGCGCTACCCGATCATCGGCGATGTCGACGGCCTCGGTCTGGCGCTGCGCTGCGAGATCTGCACCGCTGACGGTTTCACCCCGGACAAGGCCACCCTCGACTTCATGGTCGAAGAAGGCATGAAGGGCGACATTGAAATCGACGGCCGTCGTCTGGGCCTGATCCTTGACGTGGGCGGCTACTACAAGAACGTCATCACCCTGGCACCGTCGCTGGAAATCAGCTATGCGGAAATCGATCTGGGCCTGGCCCTGCTCGACCGCCTCCTGCATCGGGCAATGAAACGATGATCGAACCAGAGATCGACATGGGCGAAGGCAACGCCGGTTTCGTTCTCGGCAACGGCGAGGTCGCGGTGGTGTTGATCCACGGCCTCACCGGCACCCCGACGGAACTGCGTCGGGTGGCCGTGGGCCTGGCGAAAGCCGGGCACACGGTCTATGTGCCGACCCTGGCCGGGCACTGCGGCGGTAATGCCGACCTGCAGGCCACCGGCTGGCGTGACTGGTACGAAAGCGCGCGCAACACCTTCGTCGGCGTGCGCCGCAAGCACCGCAAGGTGTACGTCGGTGGCTTGTCCATGGGCGCGGTGCTGTCGATGTACCTGGCCGCCGAACACCCGGGACAGATCGAAGGCTTGCTGCTGTATTCGACCACGCTGCGCTACGACGGCTGGAGCATCAACAAACTGGCGTTCCTCACCCCGCTGCTGATGAAAATCCCGTTCGGCGTGCACCTGTGCAGTTTCGAAGAAAAGCCGCCCTACGGCATCAAGAACGAGCGCCTGCGGGCCATCGTCGAACGGCAGATGAAAGAGGGCCAGAGCAGTCAGGCCGGGTTGCTGACCATGGAAGGCATCACCGTGCGGGAACTGCACCGGCTCAATGCCGTGGTGAAGAAAAGCATGCCGTCGATCACCACGCCGGCACTGGTGCTGCACTCCATCGAGGACGACATCACCAGCCGCTGGAACGCCGATTATGTGGAACGCAAACTCGGCGGACCGGTGACCAAGGTGCTGCTCGACGACTGCTATCACATGATCACCGTGGACTTGCAGTACCGGCGTGTCGTGGAATTGAGCGCCGACTTCATCCAGCGCGGCATCATGCCAGCGATCATTCACCCCGGGACAGCGCCACTGGACACCCGCCAACTGGCTTGAGCAGTGGCCGCCGTCCGCCTCCATGCGACTCGCCGACATAAGGAACCGACGTGATCACCGCGCAAGCCTTTTCAACCATCGAGGCGATTGATCGCTGTGCCTGGAATGACTGCTTTGCCGATGAACTGGAAGACTGGGATTACTACTGCGCGGTGGAACGGGCGGGAATTGACGGTTTTCACTGGCGCTATCTGACCCTGCATGAAGACGGCCGTCTGATCGCAGGCGCGGTGGCGTTCAGCACCGCCTATTCGCTGGACACCACTCTGCAGGGCGCGGGCAAGCGTGTCAGCCAATGGCTGCGCCGGCGCCTGCCCGGGCTGTTCGTCATCCGTCTGTACGCCCTCGGTTCACCGGTGGCGGAGCAGTGCCATGTCGGCACGGCTTCGCACATTGCCCCTGCGCAGCGCCCGGCACTGCTCGCGCAATTGCTGCACCTGGCAAAACAGGACGCCGACCAGCTCGGAATTGGCCTGCTGGCGGTCAAGGACGCTTCGCATCGCGACCCGCAATGGCTGGACGTCTGCCGCCAGGCCGGAATGCAAAGCATGCCCGGCCTGCCCGGCGCCGAATTGCCGATCCGTTTCGCCTCGGTGGATGCCTACCTGGGCAGCCTCGGCAAATCGACGCGCAAGGACCTGCGCCGCACCTTGCGCAACCACGGCCCGCGCACCGAATGGCGACGTTCGGTGCACGACTTGCTGCCACGCATGATGGCGCTCTACGAAGCCACCCTCGCCCGCAGTGATCTGGCCTTCGAATGCCTGCCGGCGGCGTACTTTTGCGAAGTGCTCGCCCACCTCGACGAGCGCGCGGCCTGCGTGCTCTATTGGGTTGGCGACGAACTGGTAGCGTTCAATCTGGTGCTGCTCGACGGGCGCCGCATGATCGACAAGTTTTTCGCCCACGATCTGGCCCGCACCCGCCAGTACAATCTTTACACCCGAAGCTGGCTGGTCAACGTCGACTATTGTATTGAGCACAAACTGGCGACCTATGCTTGCGGGCAAGCCGGCTATGCCACCAAGCTGCGCCTGGGGTGCTCGTTTGTCGGGCATACGGTGTTTTTCCGTCATCGCAATCCATTACTCAACCGACTGCTGGGACTGGTAAAAATGTTTGTCCGACCGGATCGCTCCGACCCTGCCATGGCTGCTGCATTAAGCGAAATCCAATGAACAAAGACCGACGCACTGTCGCCCGACCTTTCGCCCTTTCCGGCTGGAGCCTGCAACGCAAACTGGTGCTGGCGTTCTGGCTGGTGAGCGTGATCCCGACCATGATCGCGGCCGAACTGGCGGCCACCACGCTGTCGCAGATCTTCGACAGCAACGTGCGCATCTGGCTGCAGGAATCCTCGAAGATCGTCGAGGACGAAATCACCGAAATCCTCCGTGAAAACGCCCGGGCTGCGCAGCTGTTCATGCGCCACACTCGGCCGCCGGTCGACCGCCATTCCGCCAGACACGACAAACTGATCGCCGATATCGCCGACTCGATGGGCATTGATGTCGTGGCGCTGATCCGCAACAGCGATCACAAAGTGGTATTCAGTACCGCCGACGACAACATCGTCAGCCAGATCAGCACGGCCCCCAAAGCGGTGCTGCAAACCCTGCAAGTCGCCGGCGTCGCCACCGGCACGGTGATTTCGACTTTCGAAACCGATCAGGACGGCGTCGACTACAAAATGATCGTCGGCACTTACCTGGACAACAGCTTCCTGACCAGTGTTGCCGACGTGCATTCGCTGGACTTGCGCCTGTACCTGGCCAAGGACGATGACTTTTCGGAGATTTTCTCCACCCAGCGTTTCCAGGATCATCCCGCGCAAGTGCCGGAAAAAATCGAGCAGATCCTGCGCGAAACCAAAGGCCCGTTCGAACAGTTCACCAATCGCTACAGCGGCATCTATCGCCCGATCTTCAACGAGAACGGCCAGTTGCAGGGGGTGATTTTCAGTGGTCTGTTGCGCCACACCAGCCTCGTCGGCCTGGTCAATCAGAGCAACCTGTTCATCTTGATTTTCCTGCTCAGTTCGGCGGCGTCGCTGGCGGTCGGCTGGCTGGTCTCGCAACGCCTGACCAAGCCGTTGCGCGGGTTGGCCCGAGGCGTACAAGCGGTGATCGCCGGTGATTACCATCAACGCCTGAACGTGAATGGCGGTGATGAACTGGCAGAGCTGAGCAGCACGTTCAACCATATGAGCGAGCGTCTGGAGGAATTACAGCATCTGGAATCGCAACTGCGCCGCCGTGATCGCCTGCACGCACTGGGCGAAGTCGCCATGGGCCTGGCCCATGAGATCCGTAATCCTCTGGGCATCATCAAGACCGCCACGCAACTGCTGCATCGGCGCGCCGACCTGCCGGAAACCGACAAGCGTCACCTGGAATACGTGGTCAAGGAAGTCAGCCGGATCAATGACCTGATCACCGAGTTTCTCGACTTCGCCAAACCCAGCGCGCCAATCCGCGCCACCCAGTCCGCCCGCGCACTGGTGGATGAACTGGCCGGGTTCTGCGAGCCGGAACTGGCCAGCCACAAGATCGACCTGCACATCCACGATCAGGCGCCGGGCGCAACGATCTATGCCGATATCAAGCAACTCAAACAGGCCGGCCTGAACCTGATCGTCAACGCCATCGACGCCATGCCCGACGGCGGCCGCCTGACCCTGGGCATCGCCAGTGCCGGCAGCTGCACCGTGATCAGCGTGGCGGACACCGGGCAAGGGATTGAGGCCGACATGCTGGAACGTATCTTCACCCCGTTCGTGACCACCAAGGCTTCCGGCACCGGGCTGGGCCTGGCGAAAGTGTTTTCGGTGATGGAGAACCACAACGGGCGCGTGGAGTGCGTCAGCGAAAAAGATGCCGGCGCCACGTTCAGCCTGTACATTCCGGCCAATGGCGACGACTTCGACGAGACTGACGATGACGCATAACATTCTGGTGGTGGACGACGAACCGAAACTCTGTGACCTGTTGGCCTCGGCCCTCGGTCAGAACGGCGTCACGGTGTTCACCGCCGGCAATGGCTTGCACGCGCTCAAGGTTCTGGAGAACGAAGACATCGACCTGCTGATCAGCGACTGGCGCATGCCCGGCATGGGCGGCGCGCAGTTGCTGGCGGAAGTGAAAAGCCGCTTTCCACAGCTGCCGGTGATTGTCATGACCGCCTACAGCACGGTGAAAAATGCCGTGGAGTCGATGCGCAACGGCGCGTTCGATTACATCGCCAAGCCGTTCGACATCGACGAACTGGACATCACCGTCAGCAAGGCCCTGCAATTTCGCGACATCCTCAAAGACAACCAGCGCATGCGTGCCGAACTCGACGAGCATCAGCAGATCGACAGCCTGATCGGCGACAGCCCGAGTTTTCGCCGCGTGCTGCAAGCCGTGGAGTCGCTGCGCGAAAGCGCGGCGACCGTGCTGCTCAGCGGTGAAAGTGGTACCGGCAAGGAGATGGTCGCCCGGGCCATCCACAAGCATGGCAATCGCGCCGACAAACCATTTGTCGCGGTGAACTGCGCGGCGATCCCCGAAGGGCTGCTGGAAAGTGAAATGTTCGGCCATCGCAAAGGCGCGTTCACGGGCGCCGTGGCCGACCGCATCGGACGCTTTCAGCAAGCCGACAAAGGCACGTTGTTTCTTGATGAAATCGGCGAAATGCCGCTGGCGTTGCAGGCAAAAATCCTCCGCGCCCTGCAAGAACGGGTGATCGAACCGGTGGGCGATACCAAGGAGCGCAAAGTCGATGTGCGGGTGATCGCCGCCACCAACAAGGACCTGCTCGCAGCGGTGGCCAACAAGGAGTTTCGCGAGGATCTTTACTACCGCCTCAACGTATTCCCGATCCCACTGCCGGCCTTGCGTGAACGGGTCGAAGACATCGCCCCGCTCGCCCGACATTTCGCCCATACGCTGGGCGCCGAGGCCGGTAAACGCATCAGCGGCTTCAGCGCGCCGGCCTTGCAGGCGATGACGCGCTATTCATGGCCGGGCAACATTCGCGAACTGCAGAACTGCGTCGAGCGCGCGACCATCGTCGCGTCGGCCAACATCATCGAGGAACAGGATCTGCCGGCGTATCTGTTCGCCGCGCAAGCCTCGGACAGCAGCGGCCCGCTGAACGAAATCAACGGTGTGCCGGCGGATCTCGACGCGGCGCTGGCCGAGGTCGAGAAAACCTGCATCCTCGCCGCCCTGCACCAGAGCAACGGGGTACAGGCTGCCGCTGCGCAGTTGATCGGCATCTCCGAACGCAGCTTCTGGTATCGCCTGAAGAAACTCGGGATCCACGTCGACAAGATCGTGCGGTGACCCCGCCGCGATCAGTTGACTGTGCCGCCCCGGGCTTCACTCATGATCTGCCGGATAGCCCCGACGAAGGTGTCCACCGGCTGCCCGCCCGTGACGGCGTACTGACCGTTGAAGACCACGGTCGGTACTGAGTTCACGCCGCGTTGCAGCCAGAGTTGCTCTTCTGCGCGCACCTCGTCGGCAAATTCGTCGGACGCCAGTATCGCCGCTGCCCGCCGCCGGTCGAGCCCCGCGTCTTCGGCAATTTGCGTCAATTGCGCGCGATCGGACGGGTTGCCGCCATCGGTGAAGTACGCCTTGAACAACGCCTCCTTCAGCGACAATTGCTTACCCTCCAGTCCCGCCCAATGCAGCAACCGGTGGGCATCGAAGGTGTTATAGATGCGGCTGTTGCCATCGGTGCGAAAGGCGAATCCGACGTCGGCACCACGGGCCCGAATCGCTTCGCGGTTCTTCTGCGACTGCTCCGGGGTCGAGCCGTATTTTTCACCGATGTGCTCGGTGATGTTCTGCCCCTCGGGGCCCATCTTCGGGTTCAGTTCGAACGGCTGAAAATGAATCTCGGCCTGCACTTCGTCGCGCAGGATTTGCAGCGCCTGCAGCAAGCCATAAAGGCCGACGACGCACCACGGGCAGGAGACGTCGCTGACAAAATCGATTTTCAAAGCGGAACTCATCACACACCTCGCAGGCGGAAATCGTGCGGAAAAGTTTGCACGATACACCTGCCCGGCGCTGCGGTGACAGTGATGGCCCCCTCGCGGGCAAGCCGGCTGCCACAGGATTCACGCAATAGGTGTGGGCGCGGGCTTGCCGCGATGGGGCCCTTGAGTCAAAGCAGATTCCCCGCCGCCACCGGCTCGATCTGCGCCCAATGCGAGGTATCTTCTCGATGCTGCTGCAAATAGGGCAACACCGCCGCCAGCAACGGCGCCTTGAACGCCTCCTGGAAACGATGGGCCAGCCCCGGGATCAGCTTCAACTGACTGCCGCGAATATGCGCCGCCAGATGCACGCCGTGCATCACCGGCAGCAACGGATCGGCCGTACCGTGCACCACCAGTGTTGGCACGCGCAATTGATTGAGCAATGCCACCCGGCTCGGCTCCGCAAGAATGGCCATGATCTGGCGTTTCACGCCTTCCGGATTGAACGCCCGGTCATAAGCCACCGCGGCTTGATGCAGCAACATCTGCCGATCATCCGTGACCGACGGACTGCCCAGCGCCGCCAGTAAATCGGCCTGCTGCTCCAGTGCCACCTCACGATTCGGCGCGCCGCGACGGGCCAGCAATTGCACCAGTGCCGCGCTCGGCGCCGGCAAGCCCTCGGCGCCGGAACTGGTCATGATCAGAGTCAGGCTTTCCACCCGTTGCGGCGCCATTGCCGCCAGATGCTGGGCGATCATCCCGCCCATGCTCGCGCCCAGTACGTGGAACTGGTCAATGTGCAGCGCGTCCATCAGGCCCAGTGCATCGTCGGCCATGTCGGTCAGCGAGTACGGCGCCGACACGGGCAAGCCGAGCTTGTAGCGCAACACCTCGAACGTCAGGTTGGCCTCGGCCGGTGCCTGGCGCCAGGTCGACAGGCCGACATCGCGGTTGTCATAGCGAATCACCCGAAAGCCTTGCTGACACAGCGCCACCACCACTTCGTCGGGCCAGTGGATCAACTGCCCGCCCAGGCCCATGACCAGCAACAGGGCCGGATCCTGAGCACGGCCGATGCTTTGGTAAGCAAGGCTGACCTGTGGCAGATCGACCCGTTCGGTGGGCACGTTGACGTCGCATCGCGAGGCCGCCGCAGCCGGCAGGCCGAACAACAGCGCAGCCAATACGGCCGCGATTGATAAAAATCCCTTGAACATGAAAAACACCGAAACGCAGAACCCCAGTAGAGCGCGAGTCTGATGAAGTTTGTTCAAGCGCGCTGCCACAGTTCGATGACAGTTTGATGAAGAGTGCCGAGCGGTCGGCGCCGCGCCTGCGGCGATAACTGTGTACCGCCACGAGCCGGCGCAGCCGGCATTCCGCGCCTTCGAGAAGGCCCATCTGAAACTGCCCGAGCAGCGTTTCCTCACCCACGCCGACAACGCCGATCTGCTGTACGCGGACATTGGCAGGCGGTCGGTCGTGCTGGTGCATTTCGAGCAGGTGAGTTGAATCCGCAAAAGCCCGCGTCTTCATCGACGCGGGCCTGGGTAAAAAAACGGGACGAATATCGACAGCCCGGCCAACATGAGACAAACTCAACGCTTTCGCAATTGTCACAAGTTTTCCTCATGGAGCCAGCCGGTGCTTGAAATCCGCCACCTGAAAACCCTGCACGCCCTGCGCGAAGCCGACAGCCTGGTGGATGCCGCCGATCGCCTGCACCTGACCCAATCGGCGTTGTCTCACCAGTTCAAGGAACTGGAAGAGCGCATGGGCATGGCGCTGTTCGTGCGCAAGACCAAACCGGTGCGGTTCACCAGCGCCGGTCTGCGCCTGTTGCAACTGGCCGACGCCACACTGCCGCTGCTGCGTGCCGCCGAGCGTGACATCGGCCGCCTCGCCGGCGGCACTGCCGGACGCCTGCACATGGCCATCGAATGCCACAGCTGCTTCCAGTGGCTGATGCCGACCATCGACCAGTTCCGCGATGCCTGGCCGGAGGTCGAACTCGACCTCGCCTCGGGTTTCTCGTTCGCTCCCCTGCCGGCGCTGGCCCGTGGTGATCTGGACCTGGTAGTGACCTCCGACCCGCTGGACATTGCCGGCATCACGTACGTGCCGCTGTTCACGTACGAAGCCATGCTCGCGGTTGCCAACCAGCATCCTCTGGCAAGCAAGCCGTACATCGTTGCGGAAGACTTGCTGACAGAAACCCTGATCACCTACCCGGTGGAACGCGATCGTCTGGACATCTTCACCCGCTTCCTCGAACCGGCCGACATAGAGCCTGCGCAGGTACGCACCTCGGAACTGACGGTCATGATGATGCAACTGGTCGCCAGCGGCCGCGGCGTCTGCGGCATGCCGCACTGGGCGTTGCATGAATACAGCTCGCGCGGTTACGTGAAGGGCAAGCGCCTGGGCGAGAAAGGCCTGTTTGCCACGCTGTACGCGGCGATTCGCGCGGACATGCTCGACGCTCCGTACATGCGCGATTTCCTCCTGACGGCCAAGGACACCTCGTTCTCGACCCTCGACGGCGTCAGCGCTGTTCGCTGAAAGATCTGGAAGGGGCAGGTTCAAACGCCGGATTTTTCCCGGACAACAACCCTCCCTCGCCACAATCACCGCGTCTAGGCCGTAGGGAGGAGTTCACGCCACATGTGGATCTTGTCGAAGTAATCTTCGCCTACGCGCACCGCGAGCGGTTCGAGGCCGAACTGGATAAAGCCGCAACGCTGATACAGATTGAACGCAGCATCGTTGCCAGCGGTGACGGTGAGCTGGATGAGTTTCAGCGCGGGGTGGTTGTGTGCTTCGGTCAGCGCCGCTTGCACCAGTTCATGGCCCAGACCGTGCCGACGAAAATCCGCTGATACATACATGCCGAACAGCGTTGCCTTGTGCCGGGCCTTCTCCCGTGGTTCGAAGGCGAGGCCGACGATACCGGCCAACGTGCCGCCCTCGAAGGCGCCAAGCACTGCATCGAGCTTGCTGGTCAGACGCGCTTCCCACCAGCTCAACGGCATGGTCGCCCGCTCGCGCACGCTGGAGGTGAACGCCTGCGGATGGCGGTCGTAGGCCTCAAGCATCAGTTCCCGGTACGCCAGGGCATGACTGGCATCCAGCCGCTCGATCCACATGTTCAAGCCGTCCTGCGTTGTTCAAGCATCAGGCGCACGGCCAGCCCACCGAGCACCAGGCCCATGAAGTAACGCTGCAGCGCCAGCCACGTCGGGTTGCGCACAAACCACGACGCAATGCCTGCCGCGAACAGCGCGATCAACAGATTGACGGTGAAACTGACGCTGATCTGGGTCAGGCCAAGAACGATACTCTGGGTGAACACCGAGCCGTGTTCAGGGGTGATGAACTGCGGAAATACCGACAGATAAAACACGGCGATTTTCGGATTCAGCGCACTGGTGAGAAAGCCCATGGTGATCAGTTTGCGCGACGAGTCCGCTGGCAACTGCTGCGCCTCGAACGGCGAACGCGCACCGGGCTTCACCGCTTGCCAGGCCAGCCACAACAGGTACAGGGCGCCGGCCCACTTCAACACTTCATAGGCCATCGGCACCGCGAGAAACACCGCGGTCAACCCCGCTGCCGCAGCAAACAGGTGCACAAAGAACCCCGCCACCACGCCGAGCAATGACGTCACGCCGGCCTTGCGGCCCTGGCAGATCGAACGCGAGATCAGGTAGATCATGTTCGGCCCCGGCGTCAGCACCATCAACAACGCGGCGGCGGCGAAGATCAGCAGGTCTTGAAGCGGGATCATGGGGGGCGTCCTTTGCGAAGAGGATCAGGCGATGGCGGTCAGCGAATCACGATAAAACGGCAGGATCAGGTCGCGTGTCAATGGCGCCAGTTCGACATCGCCGTCAGTGGCCGGGTCGATCCAGATCACCTCTTCGATTTCCGCCGCCGGCGTGACTTGAGCAGCAATGCTCAGCTGGAACAGCTCGGCTTGTACGGTAAAGCCCGGCTCGTTGGCAGCGGGCGCGGAAAACTGGCCAAGAAAGGACGCCTGCTCCGCAGTGATGCGCAATCCAAGCTCTTCTTCCAGCTCACGGGCCAGGGCCTGCAGCGGTGTTTCATGAGCCTCGATCTTGCCGCCCGGTTGCATGAAGGCACGGGTGTTGCGCTTGCGCACCAGCAACGTGCGACCGTCAGGGCCAAGCAACAGCGCGGCGGCGATGCGAATGAGACGTGGGGATACAACGGATGCAGAGGTCATGGGGGCAGCCACCGGCGTGGAAAAACCGCAAGGATCCCATGTCCCGCCCACTGGCGTCATCTCGCCGAGGCTCATCCCTGTGCCTTGAGCGCCGCTTCCACCGCCTCGGGCACCTTGACGAAAATCTGGTATTTACCCCCCTCCATCGCTTCGAAGGCGATCAGCTTTTCCACCAGCAAGCCGCTGAGGACCTTGCCGGCATTGAGCAGCAGCATGCCGTTATCGGCATTCAGGTTGCGCGCCAGAATCATGCCCTCCGCCAGATCCCGTGTGGTCAGCACCTTGACCGCCGGATCAATCAGGGTGATGTCACTGAGGAACGCCGCGCACACCTGGATGAAATCTTCGACCAGGTCCGGGTCGTACAGGCGTCCGGCGTACTGACGCAGGTACAGCAGCGCTTCATCGGTGTTCATCTGCCGTTCGAGGATCAGCCCGCGCTGCAGTTCGACGAAGTCCACCGCCAGCTTCAGCAGGCGTGAACCGAACGGAATCGCCTCACCCTTGAGCCGGTCGGGGAAGCCACTGCCATCCCAGCGCTCCTGATGATGCAGGATCAGCCGCGCAGCATCCTTCATCGGGTCAAGGGTCATCAGCACCGATTCGCTCTGCTTCGGATAGCTGCGATAACGGTCGCGGTCGGTGTGTCGCAACAGATCCGAAGGGGTGACCATCATCGTGTCGGACCAGCTCAGTTTGCCGACGTTGTACAGCGCCGCGGCCATCGCCAGGTCGCGGCTGACGGCCTCGTCCAGGCCATGGGTCTGACAGTAGCCGCGCACCAGTTCGATGATCTGCCGGTTGGTCTGCTTGGCCGGCGGCAGGCGCAGATTGGCCAGCAGCGAGAACACTTCGGTGCCGGTGACATAACTGTGCTTGAGCTCTTCGTAGGCCAGATCGAGCATGTCAGCGGTCTGCTGCAGTTCGGCGGTGCGCGCGGCCACGTGCTTTTCCAGGGTGCTGTTGAGTTGCCGCAGCTGATCGTTCTGCACCCGGGCCAGGCGTTCCAGGCGCTGGCGCTCGCGTTCGGAATGCTGGTGCTCCAGAGCCTGACGCAGGATCAACAACAACTCTTCGTCATTCCACGGTTTGCTGATGTAGCGGTGAATCTGCCCGTCGTTGATTGCCTTGATGATGGCCGTGGGGTCGGCATAACCGGTGAGCATGATGCGCACGGCGGCCGGATGGCGTTCGCGCACATGGGTCAGCAGCGAAGCACCGTCCATGTTGGGCATGCGCGCATCGCTCATCACCAGATCCACCGGTTGCTGCGCCAGAATCTCCAGCGCCTGGGCACCGCTGGTAGCCAGCAACAGATCATAGGGCTGGGTGCGCAACAGCCGGCGCAGGCTGTTGAGAATCGATTCCTCGTCATCGACCAGCAGCACCTTGGGGCGGTGGCTCGGCGTCGGGACGGTTGGCTCTTCCATGGCATGACCTCAAGTGAAACGGTGACGGTGATTGACCCTTGGGCCTACCGCCCCGCTGGCCCGCGTCTGAGTGCAAGGCTAGATGATTTTTCGCAGGCTTCACGCAAATTTTCGGCGTGGCTGCGCAGGCGAAGTGCCGCAGGGGCAACTATGCTTAACCACGTTGTACGGCTGCGGCGGCCGGCAAACAGGCCCGCGAAGAGGGAAAGGATGCTCCCGATGACGACAACACATGACCTTAAGGGCGGTGCGGCATGAACCTGCCACCGGCCCGGGTCAATCGTCGCGTGCTCATCGTCGATGACAGCCCGGCGATTCATGGCGACTTCGCCAAGATCCTCTGCCCCGCGATCGCCGTGGACAACGGTCTGGGCGCCACCGAAAACCTGCTGTTTGGCACGCCGTCCACGGCGCAGACCCCGTCATTCGAACTGGATTCGGCGTTTCAGGGCCGCGAAGCGCTGGACAAACTCGAAGCCGCGCTGGCGCAAAACCGCCCCTATGCGATGGCCTTCATCGACATGCGCATGCCGCCAGGCTGGGATGGCCTGGAAACCATCGAACGCCTGTGGCAAATCGACCCCAAGTTGCAGGTCGCGCTGTGCACCGCGTATTCCGACTACTCCTGGGAAGACATCGACCAGCGCCTGGCACTGAACGACCGCCTGCTGATTCTGAAAAAGCCTTTCGACGCCATCGAGATCCGCCAGATGGCCAGCGCCCTCACGGTCAAATGGCAAATGACCGAAGACGCCGAACTGAAACTGAGCCGGCTGGAACAGGCGGTTCAGGAGCGCACCCGGGAACTGTCCGACGCCAACATGATTGTGCAGAACAGCCCGACCATTCTGTACCGGTTGCGCGGCGACCCGTCATTCGCGCTGATGTACATCTCCCACAACATCACCCGGTACGGCCATGTCGCGGCCGATCTGGTGGGCTCGGCGAGCTGGGCCCAGACACTGATTCACCCGGATGATCAGGCCAGTGTCGATGCCGCCATGGCCCGGGTGCTGGATCGCCACGCCTCGGGGGCGTCGATCGAGTTTCGTCTGCGCACCGGCCAGGGCACCTGGCGCTGGGTGGAAAACCGCTACATCCCGGTGCGCGATCACGACGGTCGCCTGCTGGAAGTCGAAGGCATTATTCTGGACATCACCGAGCGCCGACTGGTCGAGGAAAAACTGGCCCTGCTGGCCCGCTCCGACGGCCTGACCGGACTGGCCAACCGCGCCACGCTGATCGAACGCCTGCATCAGGCCTTTGCCGCCGCGCGTCGCGGTGCTGCGCCGTTCGCCGTGTTTTATCTGGACCTGGATCACTTCAAACGTATCAATGACACCCTCGGGCATCCGGTCGGTGATCTGCTGTTGCAGGAAGTCGCCCGGCGCATCAGGACCGGTGTGCGCGAAAACGATGTGGTAGCGCGCCTGGGAGGGGATGAGTTCGCGATCCTGCAAATGGATGTCAGCGACCCGACCCGGTCCGCCGCCATGGCGGCCAATCTGCGTGACAAGCTGCTGACGCCCTACCACCTGGCCGGCAATGCCCTGCACATTTCGGTGAGCATCGGCATCAGCAGCTACAGCGCCAGCAGCCTCGACGCCGACAGCCTGTTGAGCCAGGCCGACATGGCGCTGTACCGCGCCAAGGAAATGGGCCGCAACCAATATCACTTCCACTCCGAGGCGATTTCCCTGGAAGTTGCCGAGCGCATGGCCCTGGTCGGTGAATTGATGACCGCCCTGGAGGGCGATGAGTTGCAACTGCATTACGCGCCGGAGATGGACCTGCACAGCGGCAGGATTCTCGGCATGGAAGCGCAAGTCCTGTGGCAGCATCCGCGCCTCGGCCTGCTGCCGGCCAGCGCTTTCGTGCCGACAGCGGAGCGCACCGGCGCCATCATTCCCCTCGGGCGCTGGGTGCTGGACCGCGCCTGCCGGCAGATGCAGCAATGGCGCGACGAAGGCGTGGCGCCGCCGGTCATGGCGATCAAGCTCTCGCTGGCGCAACTCAAAAGCGGCCCCGAACTGATCTACGACGTGCTGCGCACCACCGCACGCTGGGAGCTGGCACCCTGGGATCTGCGCTTCGATGTCACCGAGGCGACACTGGCCCAGACCAAGTGGACGCACAACGATGTCCTGCCGCGCCTGCGTGAGTTGGGCGTAACCATCGCCATCGACGATTTCGGCACCGAATACTCCTCGTTCGATTACCTGAAGACCTACCGGGTCAACCACCTCAAACTCGCCCAGAGTTTCATCGACAGTGCCACTCAGGATGCAGCAGGCGCCAACGCCCTGCGCGCCATCGTCAATTTCGCCCGGGACCTGGACATCGGCATCATTGCCGAAGGTCAGCCGTCGGCGGATCAGCCTGTGGTGCCCCCCGTCGCCCCGCTGCCCAGCGCTCAGGGCCTGTATTTCAGCGCCGCGGTCAGCCCCGAGCAGGCGGGCCGCCTGCTCAGGGACGACCGCCAGCTAGCCCCGCCCGCGCAGGAGGACGAAGCATGAAGACAGCCTCGGCGCACACCAACCGGCGCATTCTGATCATCGACGACACCCCGGCGATTCACGACGACTTCCGCAAGATCCTTGCCCCGCAGGCGCAGGACGCGACCGATCTGAATCAGCTCGAGCAAGCGCTGTTCGGCACCCGCCCGTCGCCGCACCTGACCTTCCAGCTCGACTCCGCCTATCAGGGGCAGGAAGCGCTGGCCCTGGTCCGGCGCGCACTGATCGACGGCAGCCCCTACGCCCTGGCGTTCATCGACATGCGCATGCCGCCCGGCTGGGATGGCCTGGAAACCATCGAGCAGTTGTGGCGCGTCGATCCGAACCTGCAAATTGCCTTGTGCACTGCCTACAGCGACTACAGCTGGGAAGCGATGGCTGAACGGCTGGAGTTCGGCGACCAGTTGCTGATCCTGAAAAAGCCGTTCGACAGCCTGGAAATCCGCCAGATGGCCAACGCCCTGACATGGAAATGGCAACTGGCCCAGGACGCAGCCCTGAAGATGCTCGGCCTCGAACGCACCATCGAGGCGCGAGTGCATGAACTGCTGAAGGTCTCGCATCTGTTGCAATACGACAGCCTCACAGGCCTGCCCAACAGCACCCTGCTCGGTGATCGCCTGAGCCAGGCGCTGGCGGTCAGCCGGCGCCATGACAAACAGCTGGTGGTGATGTTTCTCGGCCTCGACCGCTTCAAGCGCATCAACAATGCCCTGGGTCATCCGGCAGGCGACGAAATGCTCAAGCGGGTCGGCCAGCAACTGTTGCTGTGCGTGCGCGAATCGGACTCGGTATTTCGTTACGGTTCCGACGAGTTCGTGGTGATCCTCAGTGACATCAACCACCCTCAGCAGACCCACGCCGTCGCCGAAAAAGTGCTGGCCGCCGTCCGCGTGCCGCAGATGATTGCCGGCCATGACGTCAGCGTCACCGCCAGCCTGGGCATCAGTGTCTATCCCGAGGACGGACCGGACGCCATCGAGCTGATCAAGAAGGCCGAAACCGCAATGCGCAACGTCAAGGAAACCGGCCCCAACGACATCGGTTTCTTCATCGAAGCCATGAACCTGCGCGCGCGCGAACAACACAGCATCGAGTCGGGCATTCGCCGGGCGTTGCAACAGCAGGAATTCGTCCTGCACTACCAGCCGAAAGTCGATTTGCGCAGTGCCCGGGTGGTCGGGGCCGAGGCGTTGGTGCGCTGGCAGAAACCAGGTCATGGCTGGGTCTATCCGGCAGACTTCATCCCGGTGGCCGAGGACAGCGGACTGATCGTGCCGCTGAGCAAATGGGTGCTGGCCGAAGCCTGTCGGCAGACCCGGGCGTGGCAAGTCGCGGGCCTGCCGCCGATCCGCGTGTCGGTCAACACCTCGCCCATCGACTTCCGCCAGCGTGACTTCGTCGAAGGCGTCGAGCAGGTGCTGGCGCAGACTGGCCTGGGCCCTGAATGGCTGGAGCTGGAAATCACCGAAGGCGTGCTGATGCAGAACATCGACGCGACGATGACAGCGCTGGCGCGATTGAAAGCGCTGGGCACGCGGCTGGCCATTGATGACTTCGGCACGGGCTATTCGAGCCTGAGTTACCTGCGCCGGTTTCCGATTGATGTGCTGAAGATCGACCAATCGTTCATTCGCGGCCTGAGCGACAACCACAACGACGCCGCCCTCGTCAGCGCCATCATCAGTCTGGGCAAGACGCTGGGGCTGAATGTCATCGCCGAAGGCATAGAGACCGCCGGGCAACTGGCCTTTCTCAAGGCGCATCACTGCGAGGAAGGCCAAGGTTACTTTTTCAGCAAAGCCCTGCCGGCCGACGCGTTTGCGCGCTTGCTGGCCGGCACCGACCCCATGCCGTGGACGATTTCATGAGCCGCGCCAAACCGGCCCCGCGTCAGGGAGACGATTGCCGATGAGTATTCTTCAACACGCCCTGGCGTTGCTGCTGTGCGGATTCTGCGCCGGGATCGGTGCCGAGCCGCTGGACGAGCCGCTCAAACCGTTGCCCGGCGTACCGCAGCAGGATGCCCGGCGCGTGGAGCTCGGTCGGCGGTTGTTCCACGAGCCACGGTTGTCGATCAACAACACGTTGTCCTGCGCCAGTTGCCATCAGCTGGACAAGAACGGGGCCGACAACCGTGCCCTGTCACTGGGCTTCGACGGCCAACCAGTGGCCGTCAACACGCCGACCGTGTTCAACGCCGCCCTCAACTTCCGCCAGTTCTGGGATGGCCGTGTCGAAACCCTGGAGGAACAAAGCAACGTCGTCATCACCAGCCCGCATGAAATGGGCAGCGACTGGAGCACCGTCCTCGAGCGGATCGCCAACGACCCCGACTACCGCCGCGATTTCGCCACCACCTACCCGGACGGCGTGACCAAGGCCAATGTCCAGCAGGCACTGGCCAGTTTCGAACGCACCTTGCTCACGCCCGACTCGCGTTTCGATCAATACCTGCTGGGCAATACCGACATCCTCACCCTTGAGGAAAAGTACGGTTACCAGCGCTTCAAGGAATACGGCTGCATCGCCTGCCATCAGGGGGTGAACATCGGCGGCAACATGTTCCAGAAATTCGGCGTGTTCGGCGATTACATTGCCGATCGCGGCCACCCGTCCGTGGCCGATCAGGGCCGCTTCAACGTCACCGCCGACGAAGCGGATCGGGCCGTGTTCAAGGTGCCGAGCCTGCGCAATGTCGCGACCACCGCACCGTACTTTCACGACGGTTCGGCGCCCACCCTCGAGCAGGCGGTGGACGTGATGTTCCAGTACCAGTTGGGGCGCATGCCGAGCGAAGAAGACAAGCGGCTGATCATTCTGTTTCTCAAAACCCTCACCGGCCAATGGGCAGGCAAGCCATGATCAACGTCTCCCGGCGACGCAGTCTGCTGTTGCTCACACTGGTCGTGCTGGTACTGGCCTCGGTCCTGCTGTTTCTGTATTTCAAGTCCAGCTCCGACCAGACCATGACCTACACCGAATCGCGGGACCTGATCCGGCAGATCAAACAGCAGAATTCGCAGTGGGAAAACGAGATCCTCAAGGCCAGGGTGGCGCTGACACACAACTACGACCCGCTGGTGTCGCCGATGAACGAGATGAACCGGCTCTGGGAGCGCTTCGACGCGATTGAGTCCGGGCACGGTCGCAACAACTCGGCGCAATGGAACGACGCTTACCAGGGTTTCCTGCAGGCGATGCAGGAAAAGACCCGTCTGGTTGAACAGTTCAAATCGCACAACGCGCTGTTGCGCAATTCCCTGGCCTTTTTGCCCACTGCCGAAGACGACATTCAGGAGCAATTGGCCAACCTGTCGGACCTGGATAAATTACAACTGCAGAACATCACCACCGACACCTACGACCTGCTGCTCAGTGCCCTGGAGTTCGCCCAGGTCACCTCCGTCGAACGGGCCGCCGACATCGAGGTCGGTCTGAACAAACTGAAGATCAATGCGCAGCGCCTGCCGCCGGCGTTTGACGCCCCGATCAAAATCATGAGCAGCCACATCAGCCTGATCGCTCGCGAGCAGCCCGTGGTCAATCAGTTGCTCGAGAGCATCGAAAACATTCCCGTGGCCGACCGCCTCGACACCCTGACCACCATGCTCGATCGCGACCAGCAGCGCGCCGACCGGATCGACCGGCAATACCATTTCTACCTGCTGCTGTTTTCGGTGCTGTTGATGTTGTCACTGGTGTGGCTGGGCATCCGCCTGATCGGCAGCTTCGCCGAGATCAACCGGGTCAACAGTGCCCTGCAAACGGCCAACGATGCCTTGGAGCAACGGGTCGAGGAGCGCACCCGCGAACTCAGGGACGCCCAGAGCGAACTGCTCGACGCGGCACGTCAGGCCGGCATGGCGGAAATCGCCACCAATGTGTTGCACAACGTCGGCAACGTGCTCAACAGCGTGAACATCTCCAGCGACCTGATCACGCGCAAGCTGCGCAACAGCAAGACCCAGGGCCTGGGCAAGGCCATGCAACTGATCAACGAGCACCCGGATGACCTCGGCGCCTTTTTCAGTGAAGACGCCAAGGGCAAATTACTCCCCGGCTACCTCAATCAACTGGTGGTCGCGATTGCCCAGGAACAGCAGGAAATGCTCGACGAACTGAACCAGATGAACAAAAGCGTCGACCACATCAAGGACATCGTCGCCACCCAGCAATCCTATGCAGGGGCCAACAGCATGACCGAGCCGCTGTTTATCAACGAACTGCTCGAAGACGCCCTGCGCATGAACGCCGGAGCCCTGACCCGACACCATGTCACGGTGGTCAGGGAATACGCTGATGTGCCCCAGGTGATGGGCGACAAACACCGCTTGCTGCTGATCCTGATCAACCTCATCAGCAACGCCAAATACGCCATGTCCGACCTCAGCAACCGCCCCCGCACCATGACCCTGGCGGTCAGGATCGTCGATGACAACTTCCTCGAAATCAGCGTCAAGGACGATGGCGAAGGCATCGCGCCGGAAAACATGACGCGGATCTTTGCCCACGGTTTCACCACCCGCAAGGAAGGCCACGGCTTCGGCCTGCACAGCTGTGCCCTGGCGGCCATCGAGATGAACGGCCACCTCACCGCCCACAGCGACGGACCGGGCACGGGGGCGTTGTTCACCTTGCAGATTCCCCTGATCAGCGTCACGGAGAACGCATGAGCGAGCTGGCCAACCGGCGCATTCTGCTGATCGACGACATGCCGTCGATTCATGAAGACTTTCGCAAGATACTCGCGCCGCCGGCGGTGCAGTCAGTGGAGCTGGACGAGATGGAAGCGGCCCTGTTTGGCGCTCAGCTTCGTGCCGAACGGCCGCCGTTCGAGCTGGACTCGGCCTATGGCGGCGAGGAAGGTCTGGGCAAGCTGGTGCAGGCCTTGCGCGAACAACGCCCCTACGCGCTGGCCTTCGTCGACATGCGCATGCCCGATGGCTGGGACGGCGCGAAAACCATCGAACATCTGTGGCAAGAAGATCCGCAGCTGCAAGTGGTGGTGTGTACCGCGTACTCGGATTACTCCTGGGACGAATTGCTGGAGCGGCTGCACGCCCACGATCGCCTGCTGATCCTGAAAAAACCGTTCGATAACATCGAAGTCCAGCAGATGGCCAACACCCTGCTGACCAAATGGCAGATGACGGAAAAGGCTTCGCTGCAAATGCATCATCTGGAACACCTGGTCGATCAGCGCACCGCCCAGCTCAGAGAGGCCAGCGAAGAGCTGCGCCGGGAAATCGACGAGCGCAAGCAACTGGAAGGGCAACTGGTGCAGTCGGAGAAACTGGCGTCACTGGGGCAACTGGCGGCGGGCGTGGCCCATGAAATCAACAACCCGATCGGTTTCATTTCCTCCAACCTCGGCACCCTCGACGGTTACTTCAAGCAATTGCTGAGCATGCTCGACGCCTACCAGACGCTCGGGGGGCCTCTGGACAAAGAATCCGCGGCGCGCCTGGAACAATTGCGCACAGACGTCGAACTGGATTTTCTCCTTGAGGACATTCCCGTGCTGATTCGCGAGTCCAAGGAAGGCATCGGCCGGGTCGGCCAGATCGTCAAAGACCTGAAGGATTTCTCCCGGGTCGACACCAATCAGCAATGGCAGTGGGCGAATCTGCAGCAGGGCATTGAATCGACCCTGAACATCGTCGCCAGCGAACTGAAATACAAGGCCGACGTGGTCAAGGAATATCAGACACTGCCGGACATCGAATGCCTGCCCTCGCAAATCAATCAAGTGATCATGAACCTGGTGGTCAACGCGGCGCAGGCGATGGGGCCGGAGCGCGGCACCATCACCTTGCGCACCGGCCAGCAGCAAGACCTTGCCTGGGTTGAAGTGGCCGATACCGGCTCGGGGATTGCCCCGGACACCCTGCAGAAAATCTTCGACCCGTTCTTCACCACCAAACCGGTGGGCCAGGGGACAGGGCTGGGTCTGTCCCTGTCCTACGGCATCGTGAAAAAACACGGCGGCGAGATTTCCGTGCGCAGCGAATTGGGCGTCGGCACGACCTTTCGCGTCGAACTGCCCATGCGCCAGAACCGCCCCGCCGCTTGACGGTGTTTCAGATGTCAGCACCGCCAGGTGATCAAGGCTGACCATCAGCCGAATGTTATTGGAGTGAAGGCAGAGCCGGGTTCGGCAAATGTTTCGGGGGTGGCCTGCTATTTTTATCGGGTTTAAGGGGGCACAACTCCCTGGGTTCAAGTCCTGAGCACAGCTTGAATTCGCAGATTCAGAAACCTGAATTCGACTCGATCCTTCAGGTCGGCGCACCTCGAACAACCCACTCGGTCAGTCCCTCTCCCTCCGGTACATACAGTGAGAGGGCTAGGGTGAGGGCCGCGGTTAGCGGTGTGGAATCAACAATTGGCGAACACCATCGCTCCGCTCCACCACCTCCCCCGGCAGCTTCAAGCGCTGATCATCCAGATAGCGGTAATCCTTGCGCGCAATCTCCAGTTGCGCGACATCCAGTTCAACGCTGAACGTCCCGGCTTCACGCCCCGCTTCGAACAGCATTGTCCCCAGCGGATCGACCAACGCACTGCCGCCGGCAAACATCAAACCGTCATCGCCGGCCTCGACCCGGTTGACCATCAGCGCGAACGCCTGATTCTCCTGGGCGCGCGCCATGATGGCGGTGCGGTGAGTCGGGGCATACGGGTCCATGTTGCCGTTGGTCACGATCAGCAACTCGGCGCCGAGTTGCGCCAGCGCACGGGCGGACTCGGGGAACTCGATGTCGTAGCAGATCAGCAGGCCGACACGTACGCCATTCCACTCGCACGTGGCATAACGATCGCCCGCCTCGAACACGCCGCGATCGGAGGCCCACAGGTGGGTCTTGCGGTATTTCAGGGCGATGCCTTCGGGGGTGAGCAGCAGCGTGGTGTTGTAGAAGTGCCCGTTGTCGTGCTCGGCCATGCCGATCACCACCGCAACATTGCGTTCGCGGGCGGCGACCAGCACGGCGCTGATGGTCGGGCCGGCCACCGGCTCGGCGATTTGCGCCACGGTGTCAGCGCTCGGGAAGCCCATCAGGTGGGTTTCCGGGAAGACGATCAGTTGCGTATCGGCGGCGCACGCGGCGATCACCGCGAGGGCACGTTCGAGGTTGTATGCCGTGTCGTTGTCACGGCCCGCCAGTTGGGCGAGTTCGACTTTCATCGCGAGTCCTTGTGGTCGTGGCCGGGCGCGGAAAGATTGCCCGGTGGCTGTCGGTGGGCCAGTATGCGCAGCAAGCGACCGGCCAGGGAATCACGCGGCCGGGGTAACCCGATAGGGGTAGTCCATGTCCGTTTCGTTTGATGACATCACCTGGCACCGCGCCGTCGGGCAATTGATCGACGCGCTCGACAAGCCGAATTTCTGGGCGCAACTGGTGCGTCTGCTCGACCAGTACGTGGCGTTCGATAGCTGGGTCGCGCTGCTGTTCAGCGCCGACCGGCACCCGCAGGTCTTCGCCGAATGCCCCGGCGAAGACGGCAGTCCCGATCAGTTGTTTCAGGATTACCTGCGCGGTCTGTACCGGCTCGACCCGTTCTACATCGCCTGTCGCGAACAATCGCGCAGCGGGCTGTATCGCCTGTCCGAGGTGGCGCCGGAGCATTTTGAACTGACCGAGTATTACCAGCGATACTTTCGTCTGAATGTGGTCGCCGACGAAATCCAGTTCAATTGCCAGCTCGAAGGCGAACGCACGCTGTGCCTGTCACTGGGCAGTGAAAAACGTTTCACTGGCGAGCAGATCGCTTTGCTGTCATTGATCCAGCCTTGGGTATTGGGCCTGTTGCGCCAGCGCCTGCCTTACGAAATCAACGCAACCGTGGCCCTCGCTGTAACACCTGCACCGGTCGACTGGCGAGTGCAACTGGAGGCCTCGGTGCAACAACTCAAAGGCGCGCAACTGACTGGCCGGGAACTGGACGTGGGGCGTTTGATGCTCAGCGGTTGCTCCAGTAAAGAAATCGCCCGTAAGCTGGAAATCTCTGTAGAAACCGTGAAAGTCCATAAGAAACACATGTACAGCAAGCTGGGGATCAAATCCCAGTCGGAGCTGTTTTCGATTTTTCTCCAGGCGCAAAACGCCTGAAACAGCGCGATTTACGCTTTTTTGTGGGAGCGAGCTTGCTCGCGAAGGGGCCATCACCTCCAACAGTCATGTTGGCTGATCCACCGTATTCGCGAGCAAGCTCGCTCCCACAAGGAACTGCGGCGCTGATTATTCCGAGTCCGAACCAGGGAAACCGTATGAGCCTGTCACTCCTGAGCCGCTACGCCTTCTTTGCCGTCTGCGTGATCTTCACCCTCGCCAGCCTGCCTTTTCTCGACCACGACTGGCTGTGGCCGATCACCGCCGTCACCGGCGTGCTGAGCCTGCTCGGTCTGTTCGATCTGCTGCAGAGCCCCCATGCAGTCCGCCGCAACTACCCGATCCTGGGCAACATCCGCTATCTGGTCGAAGGCATCCGCCCGGAAATCCGCCAGTACCTGCTGGAGTCCGACAGCGACGCCCTGCCCTTCTCCCGCGCACAACGTTCGCTGGTGTACTCGCGAGCGAAAAACGAAACCGCCGACAAACCGTTCGGCACGCTGATTGATGTCTATCAATCGGGTTTCGAATTCATCGGCCATTCGATGCGCCCGGCGCCGTTGAGCGACCCGAGCAGTTTCCGCGTCACCGTCGGCGGCCCGCAGTGCACGCAGCCGTATTCGGCCTCGGTGTTCAACATCTCGGCGATGAGCTTCGGCTCGCTCAGCGCCAACGCCATCCGGGCGTTGAATCAAGGGGCGAAACTCGGCAACTTTGCCCACGACACCGGCGAAGGCAGCATCAGCCCCTATCACCGTGAACACGGCGGCGACCTGACCTGGGAACTGGGCAGCGGCTACTTCGGTTGCCGCACCAGCGACGGCCGCTTCGACCCGGAACGCTTCGCCGCCCAGGCGCAAAATCCGCAAGTGCGGATGATCGAAATCAAGATGAGCCAGGGCGCCAAACCGGGCCACGGCGGGATCCTGCCCAAACACAAGGTCACCCAGGAAATCGCTGACACCCGCGGCATCCAGATGGGCGAAGACTGCATCTCGCCGTCACGCCACAGCGCGTTTTCCACACCCATCGAGCTGATGCAGTTCATCCAGCAATTGCGTGAACTGTCCGGCGGCAAACCGGTGGGCTTCAAGTTCTGCCTCGGTCATCCATGGGAGTTCATGGGCATCGCCAAGGCCATGCTGGAAACCGGCATCCTGCCGGACTTCATCGTCGTCGATGGCAAGGAAGGCGGCACCGGCGCCGCGCCAGTGGAGTTCACCGACCACATCGGCGTGCCGATGCGCGAAGGCCTGCTGTTTGTGCACAACACCCTTGTGGGCCTGAACCTGCGCGACAAGATCAAACTCGGCGCCAGCGGCAAGATCGTCAGCGCCTTCGACATCGCCAGCGTGCTGGCCATCGGCGCCGACTGGGCCAACTCCGCGCGCGGCTTCATGTTCGCCATCGGCTGCATCCAGTCGCAAAGCTGCCACACCAACAAATGCCCGACCGGCGTGGCGACTCAGGACGCCTTGCGCCAACGCGCGCTGGTGGTGCCGGACAAGGCCCAGCGCGTCTACAACTTCCACCGCAATACGCTCAAGGCGCTGGCGGAAATGCTTGCCGCTGCCGGTCTTGAGCATCCGTCGCAACTGTCGGCCAAGCACCTGGTGCGACGCATGTCAGCGACTGAAATCAAACTGTTTTCGCAATTGCATGTGTTCCTCAAACCCGGCGAGTTGCTCACCGGGGAAGTGAACGGCGAGTTCTATTCGCGGATGTGGCAGATGGCGCGGGCGGACAGTTTTGAACCGCAGGAAGTGGCGGCGGCCTGAACCATGCAGGGCCAGTCCCGCAAGACTGGCCTTCATTCTTGAATATACAGGCGGGCTTCGATCGCACCGCCGTCAATCGTCCCCTGTCTTTTCCATCGCGGAGAAATGCGGGAGATATCCTCGACATTCAGCCTTTCGGTAATCCACCAGACCCTCTTGGCAGTCAGATGAAGGAGCGCTTCGTCATCCCGCACATACAATTGAAGCGGTTGAGGCATAAGTGCCCATACGCCGTAATTCGGGTATCCCCAGCTTTTCCCGGCGAACCTTCCGGTATACATCCTTGGGACGCTACCTGCTTTCAGGTAGTAATCCAGCGGCAAATACCAAAGCATGTCACCGACCACAATCTCGTCGCCCGGCCGGCTTTGCGCTTGCAGACCAGCGGCCAGAACATCGGTATGAGGCGCAAGAGGATCTATGCGCGTCATGGCCACCAAAACCTGTATCTCATGAATGACAAGCGCGAACAGTACGACAATGACCAGCTTTCGATTGCGCTGCCACCCGGCCTCAAGCGCGACAGCGACGATCAACGGCATGCCCAGGGCCGCGAAGTAAAAATATCTGAAAACCAGCGTCGACTTGAACACAGACAGCAACATCAGCGCGGTCAGCGGAACGAAAAAATACGCCACCAGCAAGCCGCCATAACGAGCATTGCTGCGATCCCTCAAGACAACCACCACGGCACAGGCTACCACCACCATGGCCGGCCACAGTTGCCACTCTGTCAGGTTGTCCACCGATGTTGCACCGAACGATAACTGCGAGATCAACTCCATCGCCGATTCCAGGCTCATCACCGGTATCCATCCGAAATCGGGTTTCATGGCAACTTGCTCAAGCAAAACGGGCACCCATGGCAGGAAAAGCGCCACAACGGCACCATTGGCTGTGAGCCAGCCCTGCAACGAAATACCCGTGGCCTTGCGAGCCCATGCCTGTGACCAGAACACCCAATGTGTCAAGACACACAATGCCGCGAAGTAGTGCGTGTACATCGCCATGGACATCAGCAGCACATACAGCAACGGATAACGTTTGTGTTGCGGCATCTGGCTCCAGCAGACCAGGGCGACCGTGGCAGCCATCAACCACAGGGCAAGCAGCGGGTACATTCGGACGTCCTGGCTTATCTGCACGCTGCTCGGTAGCAGTGCCAGCAACAATGCGGCAATGCGGGTCGCTGCCGACGTCGCGACCAGGCTCAAGAGTTTCAGGGCAAGCACCATGGCACCGATATCGGCCAATACCCCCAACGACCTGACAGCCCCCGCGCTGTCACCGAACCAATGAATCCAGTAATGCAGGATCAGGTAGTAGAGCGGTGGGTGATTATCCTTGCCCGCAAGGGCCAGAATCTGCGCGGGTGCTTGGTGCGCAACCCGGATACCGAACGCCTCGTCGTACCAGATCGGATTCAAATCGATCGAGTAGAACCGTACGCTCAACGCCAGTACCAGGCACGTCAACAGCACAAGACGATGGGTGTGCTTTGTACCTTCCCAGCCTTTGAAGGCAGGCAGCTGTTCGAAGGCGCTCATGACTGATGCCTGCGAAACAGCACTAACCTGAAAAAACAGTACCCCAACAACAAATTGACCGACGTGAACACCACCACCGTCAGCAATCCCGGCAGATCGCGCGCATCCGCAAGCATGCCAATCGCAAAACTGAGCGCGCCCATCACAACGATAAACAACAGGTAACCGAACACCGACGTTCGTCTGTCCAGGGTGTACAGCATGTTCACGTAAAACGAGAACGCCGCTGCCACGCAGAACGCGGCAAAGTTGCTGGCGGCCTGCGACAAACCGGCGGCGCTGCACAGGACGAAGAAAATCTGCCAATGGATCAATCCATCGGCGATGCCGATCACCATCAATGCAGAGAATCCTTTCATTCCGTGCTCCTTGCCCTTGACTCGCTTGCCGAGGTTTCAAGCTAGGGCAGGACGGGGTGACCGGTCTACTGTCAGAAATTACAGGTGGCGGCACTATCCCGACGAACGGGCATTCCTTCCTCTACAAAACAGTGGCCATGAACACTGGGCGGCGTGCATGAAAAACGGATTGATGGCGCCACCCTGCAAAAACCCCGGCCATTGGACCGGGGTTTCGGGCATTTCAGGTGGCAGGTTTACGACGCCGAACGTACCGCGCCCTGCGGCTCACCGGTCGGCTGCAACTTGAACACGTAGAACAACACTGTCAGCAGCATCAGGAACGCTGGCCCCACATACAGCGCCACGCGCGTATCCGGGAAGTACGCCATCAGGCCGACCACCAGCACCAGGAAAGCCAGGGCGAAGTACGAGCTGACCGGATATAGCCACATCTTGTATTTCAGGCCGGCGCGCTCGCTGGCGCTCAGGCCTTTGCGGAATTTCAGTTGCGCCAGCAGGATCATCACCCAGGTCCAGATCGCACCGAAGGTGGCGATCGAGGTCACCCAGACAAAGACTTTTTCCGGCACCAGGTAGTTGAGCAGCACGCCCAACAGTAACGCGCCGATCGACAGCAGCAACGCACGGCGCGGCACACCGTTGTTCGACGTCTTGGCGAAACCGGCCGGGGCCTGACCGTTTTGCGCCAGGCTGTAGAGCATGCGCCCGGTGCTGAAGATGCCGCCGTTGCACGACGACAGCGCGGCGGTGATCACCACGAAGTTGATGATGCCGGCAGCGGTTTTGATGCCCAGGCGTTCGAAGGTCATCACGAAGGGGCTGCCCTGGGTGCCGATTTCGTTCCACGGGTAGATCGACAGGATCACGAACAACGCGCCGACGTAGAACAGCAGAATGCGCCAGAACACCGAGCCGATTGCGTTCGGGATGGTCTTCTGCGGGTTGCGCGCTTCACCGGCAGTCAGGCCGATCATCTCGACACCGAGGTAGGCGAACATGACCATCTGCAGGGACATCAGCACCCCGGTCACGCCGTTGGGCATGAAGCCACCGTGGGCCCACAGGTTGGAAATCCCCAGCGCCACGCCGTCGTTACCAAAACCGAAGGCAATGATGCCGACGCCACCAATCACCATGGCGATGATGGTGACGATTTTGATCAGGGCGAACCAGAACTCGAATTCACCGAAGGCCTTGACCGCGATCAGGTTGATCGAGCCCATGCTGAGCAGTGCCGCGAGGGCCCAGATCCAGCGCGGCACATCGGGGAACCAGATGCCCATGTACACGGCGACGGCAGTGATTTCCGCAACGCAGGTCACCAGCCACAGGAACCAGTAGTTCCAGCCGGTCAGAAAACCTGCCAGTGGACCGAGATAGTCCTGGGCGTAGCGGCTGAACGAACCGGCCACCGGGTTGTGTACGGCCATTTCGCCGAGGGCGCGCATGATCACCAGGATCGCCAGACCGCCGAGAATGTAGGACAGCATGATTGCCGGGCCGGCCATTTCAATGGCCTTGGCCGAACCCAGGAACAGACCGACGCCGATACAGGCACCGAGCGCCATCAGGCGAATATGCCGTTCGCCGAGTTCGCGTTTGAGCGGACCGCCCTGAGCGGTTTCGCCGTGAGGCAGGTGATTGCCAACTGGCATAGGGGTGCAACCTCGTCTTGTTATTGGATATGACCACCGAGTGTCGAAGCGTCGGCCGATAGGCCCTGGCTTGCATGAAACCGCGCCTGCCTCGTGGGCAAACGCGTCTTGTAGGACAAAACCTGCAAGATCAGCGGGGCGTGCAGTATAAAAAGCCTTGGACAGGTGTTTTCACTCTATAAACCACAACATTTAGCGACAACTCTCGGCAAAAGCCCGGTTTGCGGAGAGGCATTCCCTGCTCGACGCCGGAAAATCCGCCACTAAAAATGGCGCCGAGTATTGCACAGCAATGGTGCAGCGTCATGCCCCTGCCTTACCGCATTTGATCTACCGAGCTCTCTAGCTCAATGGTCCTGAAGCCTCCCCCCGTGTGGCGAGGGGATTTATCCCCGCTCGGCTGCGCAGCAGTCGTAATCCCTGAACACGCGGTTGTGCAGGTGAATATCAGTGCATGGATTTGGGGCCGCTTCGCGGCCCAACGGGGATAAATCCCCTCGCCACAGATACCCGCTTCAGCTGAGACAAATCCTTCATCTCATATGAATTCTTCAGCCGCTGAGACTTCACCCGATTCAGAAATTTCACGCAGCCATTGCAGCCACCAATCGAGCCTTCAGGCACTAGCCTTGGGAAATCCGATGAACGAATGCAAGGATGCCAGCGTGCCAGTCAAACCCCAATCCCACCGCCTGATGCAACTGCAAAACGGCTCACTTGGCGAAGTCGTTGGCAGCGTCAAGGCGCGCTGCACTCAAGCCGTCAATCAAAAGACGGGACGACGTGGGCCATTGTGGCAAACCGGCTACCATGACCGCGCCATTCGTGACGGCGAGGACTTGAAGCCCTTCGCCCGCTATATCATTGCCAACCCCCTGCGTGCCGGGCTGGTCGAGAGGATGGGCGACTATCCGCTCTGGGATGCCTTCTGGATCTGAACGGAACAGTTCCTGCTGCACTGCGACTCATTGTGGCGAGGGGATTTATCCCCGTTCGGCTGCGCAGCAGTCGTAAAAGCCGAACACGCGGTTGTGCAGGTGAATATCAGTGCATGGATTTGGGGCCGCTTCGCGGCCCAACGGGGATAAATCCCCTCGCCACAGATCTCCGCTTCAGCTGAGACAAATCCTTCATCTCATATGAACTCTTCAGCCGCTGAGACTTCACCCGATTCAGAAATTTCACGCAGCCATTGCAGCCACCAATCGAGCCTTCAGGCACTAGCCTTGGGAAATCCGATGAACGAATGCAAGGATGCCAACGTGCCAGTCAAACCCCAATCCCACCGCCTGCGCCAGGGTCGATGCTCAGAAAACGGTCGCGCCTACCTCATCACCTCGGTTGTACACAAACGCCAACCCGTATTTTCAGACTGGCAGACAGGCCGATGATTGGTTGCAGAACTGCGTCGGGCGCATGAACAAAGGGTCGCGGAGTCCATCGCCTGGGTTGTGATGCCTGACCATTTCCATTGGTTGATGCAACTGCAACACGGCTCACTTGGCGAAGTCGTTGGCAGTGTCAAGGCGCGCTGCACTCAAGCCGTCAATCAAAAGACGGGACGACGTGGGCCATTGTGGCAAACCGGCTACCATGACCGCGCCATTCGTGACGGCGAGGACTTGAAGCCCTTCGCCCGCTATATCATTGCCAACCCCCTGCGTGCCGGGCTGGTCGAGAGGATGGGCGACTATCCGCTCTGGGATGCCTTCTGGATCTGAACGGAACAGTTCCTGCTGCACTGCGACTCATTGTGGCGAGGGGATTTATCCCCGTTCGGCTGCGCAGCAGTCGTAAAAGCCGAACACGCGGTTGTGCAGGTGAATATCAGTGCATGGATTTGGGGCCGCTTCGCGGCCCAGCGGGGATAAATCCCCTCGCCACACACCATCAGACTGATTCCCATCGAATCATTCGTTTCAGTTTTGTTCAGACCATTCCCCTCCCCACAGCCCCCACAATTTATTCACCAGCGCCAACCACCGTCTAAGCTTCAGACAAGTCCGATCAATCTGAGTGAATGGATCAATCGACTATGGGCGCTTTGTGGCAAACCGATTCGAGTAAAGCCGTGGTTCCGACTGAAAGTGTGGATGAAGCGCCTGTCCCTGGAAAACCACGCCGCAACCGGCATGGCTGGAAGGCTTTCTGGTTGTTGCTGGTGATTATCGCGATAGTCGTGGGCCTGGCTGCATCCAAAGAGATGCGCACCTCGCGGTTTCAGGCCCGGGAGCTCAGCCAGTATGCCGCCGGGCTGACCTACACCCTGGAGCCGGGGCCCAGCGAAGCCATTCGTTATCCGGGCAACGGTCCGTTCGACCTGCGTCTGGGCTACAGCTCCCTCGATGAATTCCTGCCGCGCCTGCTCAAGCGCAACTACGTCATCACCGAGCAGACACGCTTTTCTCCGGCCCTGCTCAGCTATACCGACAAAGGCCTGTTCGTGCCCTATTCCGAAAAGATCCAGGCCGGGCTGTCGATTACCGATTGCCGGGCCGCGCCGCTGTACAGGTACAACTACCCGCAACAACTTTATGCAAGCTTCGAGTCCATCCCGCCGGTGGTGGTCAACAGCCTGTTGTTCATCGAAAACCGCTTTCTGCTCGACCCCAAACAGCCACTGGCGAACCCGGCGGTGGACTGGCCGCGCTTCGGCATGGCGGCGTGGTCGCAGGTGGCGAAGTTGCTGCACTTGCCCGGGCAATCGGCGGGTGGCAGTACCCTGGCCACGCAACTGGAGAAGTACCGCCACTCGCCCGACGGCTTGACGGTGTCCGGTGCGGAAAAGATCCGCCAGATGATTTCCGCCAGCGTGCGCGCCTATCAACCCGGCCCTGAAACCCTTGCAGCCCGTCAAAACATCGTGCGCGATTACCTCAACAGCGTGCCGCTGTCGGCGGTGCCCGGGCACGGTGAAGTGCATGGCATGGCCGAAGGCCTGCGAGTCTGGTACGGCAGCGATTTCAACCAGGCCAACGAACAGTTGAACAGCCCGGCCACCGATCCGAAAACCATGGCCGACAAAGGCCTGGCCCTGCGCGAGATGCTGTCGCTGATGATCGCCCAGCGCCGCCCGTCGCATTACCTGAACAAGGGTCGCGAAGAGCTGGCCGACCTCACCGACAGCCACTTGCGCCTGCTCAAGCAGAACGGCGTGATCGACAGTGCCCTGGCCGATGCCGCGCTTGCCAGCAAGGTCAGCTATCGCGACTGGCAGACCCAGCCGACGATCCAGCCCATCGAAACCAACAAAGGCATCAGCGTCGCTCGCAGCCGTCTGGCGAGCATGCTCAATCGTCCGCTGTACGACCTCGACCGCCTCGACCTGTCGGCCACCAGCACCTTGCAGGGCGATCTGCAAACCCAGGCCACCGCCTACCTGAAGAAGCTCGCCGACCCGACTTACGCCGGCGAAATCGGTCTGCTCGGTGAGCGCCTGCTGACACCGACCAGCACCACTCAGGTGCGCTACAGCTTCACCCTGTTCGAACTGACCCCCGACGGTTCGCGCGTGCGTGTGCAAACCGACAGCACCGATCAGCCCTTCGACATCAACGAAGGCAGCAAACTCGAACTGGGCTCGACAGCGAAAATGCGCGTGCTCACCACTTACCTGCAAATCATCGCCGAACTGCACGACAAGTACGGCGCCATGAGCGTGCCGGAACTGAAGAAAGTCGACGTCCCCGACCAGGATCGCCTGAGCCAGTGGGTTATCGAGTACCTGATCCAGAACAAGGACCACGACCTGTCGAAGATGCTCGGCGCAGCCCTTGATCGCAAATACTCGGCCAGCCCCGGCGAGGCGTTTTTCACTGGCGGCGGCCTGCATGTGTTCCACAACTTTCGCAAGGAAGACAACGGCCGCATGCCGACCCTGCGCGATGCCCTGCGTGAATCGATCAACCTGCCGTTCATTCGCCTGATGCGCGATGTGGTGCGCTATGTCACTTATTCGGGGCCCAACAGCAGTGCCGAATTGCTCAAGGATGATCGTGACCCGCGCCGGCAGGAATACCTGGCGAATTTCGCCGATCGCGAAGGCACGGCGTTCCAGCTCAAGTTCTGGAAAAAATACAAAAACAAAGACACTCAGGCGCGCCTCGACACCTTCCTCGACAGCATGCGCCCGACGCCGATCCGCATGGCCGCCGTGCATCGCTACCTACTGCCCGATGCCAGCCAGGAAGATTTCAATACGTTCGTGCGCTCACACCTCAAAGGCGCCAAGCTCACTGAAAAACTCACTGACGATCGCCTGATCCGCCTCTACGATGCCTACGGTCCCGGCAGTTTCGATTTGCCCGATCAAGGCTTCATCGCCAAGGTCCATCCACTGGACCTGTGGATGATGGGCTACCTGTTGAAGCACCCGGATGCGACCTTCAGCGAGATCGTCAAGGCCAGTCATTTCGAACGCCAGGAAGTCTACAGCTGGCTGTTCAAGAGCAAGCACAAGGGTGCCCGCGACAGCCGTATTCGCACCATGCTCGAGATCGAAGCGTTCCTTGAGATTCATCAGCGCTGGCAGAAGGTCGGCTACCCGTTCGATCATCTGGTGCCATCGCTGGCCACCGCCATCGGCAGCTCAGGTGACCGCCCGGCGGCACTGGCCGAGTTGATCGGCACCATCCTCAATGACGGCGTGCGCATGCCGACCCTGCGCATCGACAGCCTGCATTTCGCCGCCGGTACGCCCTACGAAACACAACTGGTCAATGACCCGCATGTGGGCAAGCGGGTGATGCCATCCGAGGTCGCCAACGCCATGCGCGAGGCGCTGTCGCAAGTGGTGGACGCCGGTACGGCAAAACGTGTTTCCGGCAGTTTCAAACTCGCTGATGGCAGCCCACTGGCCATGGGTGGCAAAACGGGTACCGGTGACAACCGCATCGAAGCCATCGGTTCGGGCGGACGCATCCTCAGTTCGAAGTCGATCAACCGTACGGCAACGTTCGTTTTCTACATCGGCGAGCACCATTTCGGCACCCTCACCGCGTTCGTTCCGGGGCGCTCGGCGGAGAACTTCAAGTTCACCTCGGCCCTGCCAGTGCAGGTGCTCAAGGGCATGGCGCCGATTCTGACGCCGTATCTGCAACCAGGCAGCGACTCACAATGCAAACCGACGCAGACCGCCAGCGTGGCGATGCTCGAGGCGCCGCACCCTACGGCGAGGTAACAAATCATGTCGGCCTTTTCTGCATCAGGGTGACGAATTTTCGTTCCGGCGGGTGGTATCTATGTATTTTTCAGATTCGAATTTTTGTCGGGTTGGTGACCCGCAACGCGGTTTGCCTCCCGATCTTTGAACTTTTGTTTTGCCCTGCCCTGAGTAGGCTGATCACTCCTCAACAATCAAGGATGATTGGCCATGTCTCTCTCTGCCCTGCCTGCGGAAAACGCGGACAAAGGACGGCACTACGAATTCATCAAGTCCGCCGTCAACAACACCTTCAAAATCGCCACCGCCAACCGGGTTCTCGCGCTGGCAGCCACGCCGCTGAAAGTTGAACCCTGGTACACCGATGCGCCTTCGGCGTATCTGAACAAACTCGATGCGGCCAACCTCAAGGCCTGGGATTCACAGAATCAGGTTGACCACCTGCTGGCGAAAACCGATCTCTATGCCTTTGCCGAGCCTCTGCTCAAGGCCAGAATCAAGGAGCGGCACGGCATCGAGCCGGACGTCAAAAACACCTTTCTGCGCCTGTACCTGCCCAAGGAACAGCCGTGGTACGCCATTGATACTTCCGGCGGCATCGTGACCCACACCGTCTCACTGCTGGATGCCGCCCTGCACAACTTTGCCAGCAGTGAAACGGTCGGTGATGGCTCTGACTACATCAGCCGGCCCGATGAACGTGGTCTGTTCGATATCGTGCCGATCAAAAGCGCCATGCCCATCAGCCAGTTTCAGACGCTGTGCCGCGATCTGGATATCGGTGCACAGTTCAAAAAACACCTGGAAAGCTACCTGCTGCCCGGCGAACCGCTGGCCGAGAGCGTGCTGCAATACAAGGTGAACGAGAGTCAGAAGGACGCCCTCGCCGTCGCCGCGCATGTGGCGCTGATCAAGGAAGATATCCAGTACGACGCCTACAAAATGCTCTTGAGCCTGGCCGGCGACAAACCGCAACTGCTGCTCAATGGCCGCTCGATGCAGTGCTCTGACCTGTCGCTGCTCGGCACCCGGCTGACCGGGGTCCTGGTGCTGACACACACAGTATCGGACAGCCGCGGGATTCGACGCCTGATCGTCTACATTCCCCACGACCCGGATCACCCGCTCAAGGAGTACAGCTCTCTGAAAGCCTTCCGCGATGAATTGGTGCGCCAGTTTCGCGAGGACCGATACAGCGAGTCGACCCAACTGACCTACCGCCAGTTCTTCAGTCAGTTCGTCGACCACCAGCAGCGCGGGCTCTTCCTTGCCGAGCTTGAGCAACGCCTGTTCATTGTCAGGTATCACCCGCGTCAGGATCCGACCGACCAGCGGCCGGCGTGGCGCAAGGACCCGCGGGACAACCCCAACCTGCAGTTCGGCAGGGTGAAATTACAGGGCGATTACTGGCGCCACGCCTATCAGCAAAAGCTCAACAAAATCCTCAACGACAGCCGGGAAATCGCCGTCTCCACCGCCGACACCGACAGCAACGCACGCTGGGCCTGGTGGGACAACTTCAAGAAAATCGTGTCCGACATCTTCAATGTTGCGCTGATGATCGCTACCCCGTTCGTCCCCGGGCTGGGTGAATTGATGATGGCCTACACGGCCTATCAGCTCACCACCGAAGTCGTCGAAGGCCTGGTGGATCTGGCCGAAGGCCTCTGGCAGGAAGTGGCCGAGCATGTGATCGGCGTGGTGACCGACCTGATTCAACTGGCGGCATTCAGCGCCGGGGCGCAGATCGGTGAGGTCTTCAAGATCAAACTGTCGCCGCTGGTAGAAGGCATGAAACCGGTGCGGTTGCCTGACGGCAAACCGGCGCTGTGGCATCCGGACCTGGCGCCTTATGAACAGAAAAGACTCAACCTGCCGGCCACTGCGCAACCCGACAACCATGGCCTGCATCAACAAGGCAGCGACAGCCTCCTGCCGCTGGAGGGCAAGCTCTACCGCATCGAAAAAGCCTCGCCGCACCCGGAGTCGCGCACCCACCGGATCAAACATCCCGAGCGCGTCAACGCCTATCGACCGACCCTGGAACATAACGAACACGGCGCATGGCTGCACGAAGCCGAGCATCCGAGCGAATGGTCGGACATCCGTCTGATGCAGCGCATGGGTTATAAGGTCGAGCGTTTTTCGCCTGCGCAACTGGAACAGATCCGCATCAGCAGTGGCACCGAACACCAGGAACTGCGCCGGATGCACAGCGACCACAGCCCGCCGCCGCCCCTGTTGGCCGATGCGATCAATCGCTTCACCGCGTATGACAACACGCAGATCGCCATCGAGCGTATTCGCACCGGCCAGCCCATTGATCCGCAATCCGCCTGGTTTGAAACCATCGCCACCGCGATACCCGGCTGGCCGCCGGAGCGGGCCATTCAAGTCGAACATGATCCGCTGCAATGGAACGGCCCCACGCACAAGTACGGCAACCCCGGTGCAACCGACGCCGATACGCTGACCATCAGCCACCACGACCTCGTTGCCGGCCGGTTGCCCGAACGCCTCGTGACCTTTCTCGATGACACCGAAATGCATAAACTCCTCGGTCGTGACGTGCCCGCCGCCGACCGTCCCCAGGCGTTGCGCAAGGTGCTGGCCGATGCCGTCCGGCAGCGTCAGGGCGAAGTGTCCGAGTACCTGTATCGCTTCGGTGAACGCTCCAAAAAAGTCGACGTCCGCGTGCTGCGACGGCGCTTTCCTGATTTGCCGCTGCCGCTGGCCGAAAAGCTCCTGAGCCAGGCCAGGGCCACCGACCTGCGGCGTATTGCCGACGAATCGCATCTACCCCTGGGCCTCAAGGCACGAGCCCGGGAACTGGATTTCGAAGCCGCCGCCGCCCGCGCCTACGACGGCTTTTACCACGACGAAAAGATGCTGCCGGACACCGAGCGGCTGGCGTTGAATACCCTCAGATTTTACAGCGACACGTTTTCCGAGCTGCGCATCGAAGTGCGCGATGGCACCCGTGACGGACCGTTGCGCTGCAGTGCCGGGCCACAGGATGCCGTCATGGTGCGACAACTGATCAGGCATCAGTTCGGTCAGTACGAAGTGCTGGACGGTAACGGCCGCTCCCTGCATGACCCGGGTGATTTTTTTCGCGCCCTGCTCAACGCCCTGCCCGATCAACAACGCACGGCACTGGGTTACACCCGTAATCAAGGCCGGTTGTTGAAAGACTGGATCATGGAAAAATCCGCCCCCCCCGCCGAACGGCGCACCTTGCTTGCGCAGCCACCGATTCGTCCGGTGGTGCCCCTGGAAACCCAGATCCTGCTGCGTGGCTGGCCGCGCCTTTGGAGAGAAAGTACCCCTGAAGAGCGGCTCCAGAAGCTGTACCCGAAAATGAACGAGCGAGAGCTGAAAGCCTTTCTCAATGCCTTGCAAAACAAAGGTGATCCTGGCGCAGCCATCACACGACTGGAAAGCGACCTTGAGCATTTGCGCAAGACCCTGCAAAGCTGGCGAGACAGCTATCCGCCCGAGCTGGACAACTCCGGAGAACCCATCCCAGGCGTATCAACGGACTACTTGCGCAACGGCGGGAAGAAAATCGAGGACGCGTTGATGGACTGCTTCAAGCGCGAAGGCAAGATTTTCGGTGAGCGCAGCAGCCACCCCGACCAGGGCTACACACTGGACCTGTCCTCTGATTTTCCCGGTCCGAATCTGGATCGCCACTGGCAGAAACTGCGCCAGCGTCCCGGAATCGACCTGCACCTTGCCCGGATCCGCGCGTTGAAACTCGACAACGCGCGTTTTTCCGCCGGTGCCGACGGCTTGCTGGACAGCTTCCCGCACCTGCACCAACTCAGCGCCCGCCAGTGCGCACTGACAGACATGCCACCCGCCATCGGCCGGATGCGAGAACTGCGCGACCTGGATCTGGCCGACAACAATATTGCCTCTCCCGAGAGCATCAGCGAGCTGACCCGACTGGAAACCCTCAATCTGAACGGCAATCCCTTGCGTCGTGCGCCCGATGTCGGGCAGATGAATCGGTTGCACGAATTGAGTCTGGCCAACACTCGGCTCGAAGACTGGCCCGAGGGGTTGTTCAAGGTCGGTGCGCAGGACAAACCCCGCCCACGGCGATTCCTGCTGGACATGCGCGACACCCCGATCAGGCATCTGCCCGAAGTCACCCCGGGATCCGTGCAGGCCTTCATTCTCAGCCGGGCACGCTTCGATCGGTCCAGATTGGCCGCCGATGACGTCGCCCGACTGGAGGGCTACCGCCAATCCACGGGTTTCGCGCGCCAGCAAGTTTTCGAGCCGGCCGCCGCTGACGAGCTCCGCTATTGGCAACAATTTCCCGACGATCGCCAGGCTTTCGGCCCGTCGCAAGCATTCCAAAAGTACCGCGAGGAGTCTTGGCATGACCTGAGGGCGGAACCCGAATCCGAAGGTTTTTTCAGTGTCATCCGCCATCAACGCCTGAGTAAGGATTACCGCGACGAGCGCTCCCGGCGCCGTCTGACCAAGCGGGTCTGGGACATGATCGAAGCCGCAGCACTTGATACGCCACTGCGCGAAAAGTTGTTCAAACAGATTGTGTCACCGGACGATTGCGGGGATCTCGGTGCCCAGCTGTTCAACTCCCTGGGCATGAAAGTGCTGGTGTCCAAAGCCTACGAAGAGTCGCACACGCCAGAGGAGCTGGACACCCGCCTGGTACGCCTGGCCCGCAGTGCTGCCCGGCTGCAGCGCGTCAGCGAGGCCGCCAAAAAAGAGGTCAAACTACAGACGCAGCAGAATCTGACTAACCCGGACTATCCGGCGCCGGACGAAGTGGAAGTTCATCTGGCGTACGAGACGGGACTGGCCCAGCGCCTGGATTTGCCCTGGCAATCCGACGGCATGCTGTATCAGCCTCGCTCGGGGGTGGATCAGCAGAAAATCAATGCCGCCCATGACACGATCATCAAGCGTGAGGAAGGCGACGGGCTGGTCAACGCCATGATCGAACTGGACAGCGATCCGTTCTGGGAGCGCCATTTGCGCACGACCCATCCGGATCGCTATACCGCCAGCGACCAACTGGCAGTGGACAAGCTGTCATGGCTCGATGAGCTACGTGATGCGCAAGCGCAATGGGCGAAAGAAACCGATGTGGCGCGACTGAACCCACTGGCGAAAAGGATGACGACACTGGCGAATGATCTGGGGCTCGACGAGAAGGACATCTTCAGTGGCGAAGCCATGAGTCAGGCAGATTACGACGCCCGTTTGAACGACATCGCTTACGCCCGCAACGACCTGTCCCGCCAGTTGACCCGCGAAGCCCTGGCTCGGGCCGGCCTCTGAACCACACCGTGAACCGGCCCGCTACAGGGGCCGGTGACCTTCAACCCACCTCGGAATCCCAGATGACCGTGACATTGCCCGAGTACTGTCGGGCGGTGCCGGGCTGGATCATTTCGTCCACCGCGTCCCGTGCGACCTCGAAATGCAACGTACCGACCTTGCGATCCAAATACACACCGGGCTGGAAGATATCGGAGCCGCTGACATCACGCAGCAGACGATGGCGATTGACCGGTTGGCCTGAGCTGTCGGTCAGGCCGTTGGGCAACGAAACACTGACCTCCAGCGGCGCTGCGTGCCCTGCCGTCGGCTCCCATAACGCGCAGTTATTGCCCATGGAGTACTGACATCGCAGGTTCATCCTGAAGCGACTGGACGCCGAGATATGGAACGTCTGGTCGCGAAACAGCCGCGTCGGCTTGCGCCCCTGACTCAGCCAGGTTTGCCAGCCGCCTGCGGGTTCCAGCACCACATGTTGACCTCCGGGGGGAAGGTCGACTTTCAAAGTATGCTCGACGGTCAGGGTGAAGTTCAGGCTGATCAGGCTGTCATCAGGCAACATGACATCGCCCATGTCGAAATCCCCCTGCGGGCCGACGCTATAGTTCAGCGTTCCGCGATAGACGCCGGAGGTCATTTTCAGCGGGTTGGGCGTCACCAACTGATACGAGAATCCGGCGTCCACATACGCAAAATCATAGTCCTCGTCGATCGTCACTTTCGCTTGTTTGGCGCACGTACCCGCGTCCGCCGGCACTCGCCAGAAAAAAGCGTAATAGTAGGCATTGCCATAGCCAACGCCACCGACCAGGCAGGGCGCGGGTGCATTCACCCAGCTCGCATCCCAGACGCCCACCGGCAAAGGCTTGCTGATGGTATAAGCCGCACCAATACCGTTGACACGCATTCTGACCGTTTCGCTTGCCCCCGTGTCCTCATGGATCACCGTGATGTCGCGCCATGACGATGGCACCCTGAACATCGGTCCCTTGCGTTCGTCATGCAGGGCTGCAATGGGCCCCGTCGACTTGAAGCGAATGGGCAATCCGACACTGAAGACGCCGTTTTCGCAATAGGAAGGATGGTCTCCGCAATAGCCTCCCGGTGGCGTGGTGTTCACGAACTCATTGCGCGCGGGGTTGGAAGGGTCCGGGCGGAAATTCGCCGTGATGTCCAGAGTGACCGCATTCGCCTGGGTCGCGAACAAACTCGTCAACGCAAGCGCACACGTGGCCTTGATCATCGTATTCATCTTGGGCCCCCTCATGCGCCCGGCGTCCTGGCATTGAACAGCAACAGCACATTGCCGCTGTAATCCCCTGGGCGATAGCCGCCCGGCGGCTGGACCGGTTCGATTTCCAGCGGCACGCGCTTGCCCGTTGCCGCTTCTTCCTGCGAGACCACCTGGCGCGGCGTCATGTCTGCGCTGAGTTCTACGCCATTGAAACTGACCCGCAGCGCGATGTCCTCGCCCGCCCGGCCATTGGACAAGTAGGCCGAGCTTTCCAGGCGCGCTTCGATGGCGCTGGTGTCGTGCCGCACATCGAAGTTTTTGTGCAAGCCGCCCAGGCTCGACTTGGCGTGATTCCATTCAAGCCGCTGAGGCCGGTGGATCCAGTCCGACTCTGCCGGAATGATGTAAAACGGCCGGCTGGGGACAATCAGGGACACCTCGAAGGTGTGCTCCTCACGGGCCGCCCAGACGGCGTCGGCGGTCAGACCGGCCATGGCCATCAGCGCGACGGCGGTGCATTGCTTGATCATGTTGGTTACCCGTTGCGTCAATGGAAAGCAGGCCTAGCGGCTGACAACCTTCAGGGCTTTTTTATCGGCGCCCTCGATCAGGAAGAAACGGTATTCACGGCCTTTTTCCTTATCGAAGGCAAAAGCCTTGCCGGCCAGCACGTGATGTTTGGTGGTCGCCCCGCACTCGGTTTCGTTGCTCAGCGAACAGCTCTTGAATTCGTCGATGATCACCACCGTGTTGCCGTCATTACGCAGTTCATAGCGGCTGGCGGTCTCATTGACGGACGTGGCAAAACGCGCGTCCTTGGGGCGCACGAAAAACACCGTGCCGAAGCCGGTCATCACGTTGACGCCGGCGGTGAGGGTCTTTTTATACGCATCACGTTCCTCGCCGCTGACGGCGAATTCATCTTCCTTCTCCGGCACCACCGGCACGAACCGCACACGGAAGTAGCGCTCGCGGTCACGCTCGCCCATGTACAACAAACGCGTACCCTGCATGCCCTGAGCCGGCACGATCAACCGCGCAGGACTGGCCATCAAGCCATTGCGCGAGGCGCCGTCGGCGGCGTTTTCCACGGCGACTTCCTGCGGTGTGCCGTCAGCGCCATAGATGATTTCCAGCACATTGACCTTGACGAATGCCGTGGCATCACCGCTGTTGAAGACCCGCTTCAGGTAGGTGCTCTGGCCGGCTTCCAGGTAGTCGTAAACCGTGCCGACGTTAATCTGCGGACCGGCCTGCGCCGGCAGGCAAAACACGCTGAGCAGGCCCAGCAAAAACAAGCGATTCATTATTTTCAGCTCCATGAAAGACAAAGGGTCACCCCGGACATTCAAACTTCCGAGTCCCAAATGATGGTGATACTGCCGCTGAGCGTGTCGCTCATGCCGGGGCGCAGGAGAAAGTCGATGGCGTCCTTGGGCATCTCGAAGCGCAGTGAGCCGGCCTTGCGCTCCAGATAGAGGTCGGGCTGGAAAGGCCCGGCCCAGGTGTCGAATCGCAAACGGTGCAGTTTCACCTCGCCGCCGCCCGGCCCGGTGATGCCCGGCGGCAGACTGAGAAAGGTTTCAACCTCGGTGGTATTGCCCTGCGGACTGTTCAGCCGGCAGCGTGTGCCGCCGAGCGAGTTGCACAGCATCATGACTTTGAAACGCGAGGACGCAGACAGGTAGAACAGCTGATCACGATAAATCCTCGCGGGCTTGCGCCCGCTGTCGATCCAGGGTTGCCAGCCGCCTTCGGGCTCGAGCAGCACTTTGTTGCCACCCGGCGGCAGATCGACCTTGAGGGTGTGCTGCACATCCAGCACGAAGTCCAGGGTCAGGCTGCCATCGTCCGGAGTGAACAGTGGCCCGAAACTGAAATCACCGGTCGGGCCAATGCTGTACGACATCGAACCGGTATAGAGGCCGGAAGACATGCCCAACGGATTGGGGGTACGCAGTTCGTAGGCAAAATCGACGGTATCGAAATACATCGACGGAATGGTGTACGCCGCGACCTTGGTGCACGTCGCTTCCACCGGGGCCTTCCAGAAAAACCCATAGCTTTGCGGAGTATAAGTACCCACGCCGCTGTAAAGGCAGGGCGCCGGTGCGTAAACCCAACTGCTGCCGGTCCACAATTTCCGATGGCCTTCGAGAGCGTTCTCGACCCCCACCAGGTTCGCGGCAGTGTCACTGAGGGTGAATCTGGAACCAATGCCGATGATCCGCACTTCCACCGTTTCGAATTCCTGGGTTTCTGCATTGATCACTGTCAGTGGCCGCCAGTTGGCCGGAACCTTCAACGCGATGCCCACGCCTGGCAGCAGCGCTCGCGTGGAGTCCAGCCGGATCGGCAACTGGATACTGAACATATTGTTCGACGCGCACTCCCCCGGCAGGTTGGCACAGTAGCCGCTGTTGGGCGTCTGGTTGACGAACACGTTCTTGTTCGGTTGCGCCCGGTCCGGAGTAAACAACGCCCGGATCTCCTGATTGGCCGCCTCTGCCGCCGACACGCCCAGAACCAGCCAGAGCCCCAGCCCGCCTATGGTTTTTTTCATTGCTCAACCCGCCTTCTGATCGGTGAGGCCGACATCGGCCAGGGTGTCCGGTGTGCAGCGCAGATCCCCGATCATCAACACATTGTTTTCCTGGCGATGGCTGTCGGCGTCCAGGCGGAACTGACACAGCAACTGATTGTCTTGGCGCACTTCCAGCGTCGGCGAGCCGGCATTCATCTCCATCGAGAAAAACCCGTCGACCTCGGTCACGCCACGGCTGGCATGGTTGATCACGTGGTGGCCCTTGAGCGGCCGCCCTTGCCCATCGACCAGCCGGCCGAGCACAGTCAGGGTTTTCATCACGCGGATCTTGCGGTACTCCACGCCACCCTTGTTCAGGTGATAACGCGTGCGCGCCGGAGCAATGGTGGCCGCCGGGGCATGGGTGCCCTCGAAGTCAAAACTCACCGAACTGTTCTGGTACGCCGTGATCGGGATGAAATTGCGCCCCGGCTTCAATGCCGCACTGCCGCCGCTGAAGTCGTCGGCACGCAGCACAATGTCGTCGACATCGGATTCGACATCGACAATCATCCCGGCGCCGCGCATTTCGGTCTGGCTGGTCATCAGCATTTTCTGGCCGCCGATGACCAGCGTGCTGTCGACGTTGAGACCGCCCGTGAAGTCGCCGTTGTAGGACGAACGCTGAATGAAGCCGTCGCCATTGACCGCGTCGGTACGGAAGTTCGCCAGGCTGGACATGCCGACGCCATAGGTGTCGGTGAGTGCCGTGAGCGAGACGTTCTGCAACACGTGATCCTTGAAGTCCTTGCGCCAGCCGATCGAGCCGTTGTTGTCGCGGCTGCCGTCGCGGGCCGTACGCGAGCCGATGCTGCCGGTGATCTGCTGCCCGGGCGCGCCCAGCGCCATGTTCACGCTCAGGTCGACCCCGCGGTTGCGCGCATCGCCACTGCTGTAACTGCCCGGCCGGTCGAACAGCGACAGGCGCCAACTGGCGTCGCTGCCAAATAATGTGGTGCGCTGGGTCCAGCCCAGATCCGCACCGAGGCCCTCGACGTTGCCTTCACTGTGCGACACCCGGGCGTTGATCGAGTTTTTGCTGCTGACCCGGTGATTGATCGCCAGCGACGAATTGCTGGTCTGGCCGACAAACACATTCCGCGGTCGCACGCGGGTGCCGTCCGGCAGCGTGTCGTAGGTGTTGGTGGTGTCGAGCCAACTGCGGCTGTGGCTCAACACCACACTGCCCGCTCCATAGCTGTAAAGGCTTTGCAGATCCAGACCGGTGCCGTAGTCCTCGGTCTTGTAAACATTGGCGTACAGGCTGAGATGATTGGCCAGTGTCCAGTCGATGGACGTACCGTACTGCAGCTTTTCGCGGATCTGGCGCGCCGACAGCCCGAGAATCACCCGCGGATGCATCAGGTAGTTGACCGATGCGCCGGCCGTGGGGCTGCCACTGGACTGCGAATCCCAATTGCTCAGCAGTTTGCTTTCCTCGCCGGCAAACACGTTATAGCGCCAGCGCTCGTCGAGGTTGCGCCAGTTGCTGGGCTTGTACACCAGCTCCTGGGTAGTGGACGTGATCTGGCCGTCTTCGATCAATCGCACTTCCACTTCATAAATGCCACCGGGCAGCGGCCGGGTGTCGAGGGTCTGCAAGCCGGCCGGCACCGATTGGGTGTTGATCAGCAGGCCGTCGCGCCAGATCTCTACCGAGCCTTGTCGGTTGGCCGTGACGTAGATCGGATAGACACTGGGCAAGGGACTGTTGATCGCCAGGCTGTCGGAGCTGCCGTACATGACGCCGACTGCAGTGTCGGGACTGGTGCCAAACGTACGCGGCTGGCGGCTCAGCCCTTCGGAATTGGGGGTGAAATAGCCCAGACGAAAAAAACTGCCTTGCAGTTCGCGCTGGGTGTGCAGTTCATGGATCGAGTGATACAGCTTGTCGTCCGGCCCGCCGAGGCGCGCCAGTTGCAGGTTCAATGTCTGGCTCCAGTTACCCAGACTGCCGCTGGCCTCCAGGCCGAAACGCCCGCCCAGGTTCTGATCCTGGCCGCCGTTGAGGTTCAGTTGATTGCGTACCATCAAGCCGTGGCTACCCTCCTCGGGCAGCTCGTGATAGCGCTTGGCTGCAAGGTCGCGCTCCGCGTTTTCGGTGAGGATGGAAACCAGAGAGTTTTCCAGGTTGTAGTGCACCGCCAGCACTTGATCCGGGCAAGAGCCGGAACAGTTGCCCAACGGCACGCCGGGCTTGAGATAGGCCGCCCATTTTTCCCGCTCGGCAGGGCCGTAGCGGTTTTCACTGGTGTCGGTGAATTCCAGCAGCGTGATGCGATCATCGCGCGACAACACCACCATGGCCTCGCCCAGCGGCTGATGATCGAGTTCGACCCGAACAGCCAGAGGCACATCAAAGAAATGCTCCTCGAAATCCGCCGGCAAGCCTTTGGCTTGGGCCAACAGACTTCGCGGCGTGGTGCCGGCGGAATCGGAAGCCACGGCTGCGCTGGCGCAAAACAGCAGCGCAAGCGCAGCCGCGATGGGTGTCATCGGGAACATGAACTCTTACTCTGATTACGAATGGGGAAAGTCCACCGGGGCAGGCAGCGCTGTCCCGGTGGTTGACGCTGGCAGAATGTCAACGTCTGTTACTGCTCACTCGATCAAGGCGTAATGATCGGAGTGACGGCATCAAAGGTCACCGCGACAACACCGGTGTAATCACCCGGTTGAAAGGTGGTACCCACGGCACTGATCTTGATAGGCGCACGGAAGTTATCGTTGGACTCTGTCTCACCAACCACTTCTTGAGGTGTAGTGGTGAGGGTTTTATTGTTGATGGTAACTTGCAGGTCGATGCTGTCAGCACCGGAAATCAGCTTCGGTGCAGTATCGACACTGGCGTGAACCGAACCGTTGTTGTTGCGCACATCGAAGAAACCGTTGACTTCACCCATCCGCCCGGTGGTCGGCTGGTAACTCATGTCCTGATCCTTGTTGACCAGATCAGGGTCGGTCGGCACGACATAGAAGCCGTTGGTCGGCACATGAGCGACGATATTGATCGAGTGAGCGGCCTCACCAGCGGCGAATGCTCCCGAAGAACCCAGCGCCAGAAGAGCCAGAGGAGCAGCGATTGCGATTTTCTTGAACATCGTTCGTACCTTGTTTTCTTGATGGAAAGGAGTGGATTGAAAGTTCAGGAAGACCGCCAGGGGAGTTGGGTCAGGTCAAACTGAACTTTCAATGCCGGAACATCATCGACTGTTGCCTCTGGAAAGTAAGCAAGTAACTTCCGATAACCGCGTAGTTCAACAACCTCATGACCCGCAAGAAAAAAGAGTAAAAAAACGATATTCAAAACAACGACTGTAAGTTATGCCCTACATACAGATTAAGTTAAAAAACCATACAGCACTTTTGCCCTTGCATGACAGGGTCTTAGTTAAAAACCGGGAAGGCTCCGGCAAGTAAATAGAGCTTTGACTTTAATTTCGAAGTTACGCCTCGAAAAACATCCGCCGAAAATTCCCTGTTGCATTCCCGCCGAACCTCACCGCTCGTCTGCCGCCCGAGGATCGGGAAAAAAACGCCTTGCGTCAGCCTTAAGATATATCTTAAGTTGTATCTAAACATGACGAGAGAAGAGAGAAATGAGAGACCATCATTCCCCCCACCGCGAACACGGCGATGGCCGCGACGGCTTTGAAAAGCGCCCCGGGCGCGAACGCGGCGGCCGTGGCCCACGGGTGTTTGCCCCCGGCGACCTGAAATTGCTGCTGCTGGCGCTGGTCGCCGAACAGCCCTGCCACGGTTACGACCTGATCCGCCAGATCGAAGGCATGTTCGACGGCGCCTACAGCCCCAGCCCCGGTGTGATCTACCCGACCCTGACCTTTCTGGAAGAAAGCGAACTGATCAGCGGCGATGCCGAGGGCGGCAAAAAACGCTACAGCGTGACCGACGCCGGACGTTTGTCTTTAAGTGAGCAAGCCGTGGCGCTGGATGGCGTGCGCATGCGCATCGACGTCAGCAAGCGTTCGTTGCGCGGCCATGACCGGCCGCCGGAAATCCACGAGGCGGTGCATAACTTGCGTCACGCCCTGCAACTGCATCACGGGCGCTGGAGCCCGGAAGAAATCCTGCGGGTGCGCGACCTGCTCAACGACACCGCCAAAGCCATTGTCGACGGCCCCGCCGTTCAACCTGCCTCGGAGAAAGCCGAATGACTGCAGTCGATACCCAAACCATTCACCGTGTCATGCACGAAATCAAACGCCGCAAACTGCAAGTGCTGCGCGTGGTCGACCTGACCCCGCGCATGCGCCGCATCACCCTCGGCGGGCCGGAGCTGGCCGGCTTCATCAGCCTCGGCACCGACGATCACGTCAAACTGCTGTTCCCGCAGAACGCCGAACAGACGGCAGCGCTGGAGACCCTGGTGCTCGGCGCTGGCAAAAGCGATGTGCCGATGCCCGAAATGCGCGACTACACCCCGCGCCGCTACGACCTCGACACACTCGAGCTGGACATCGACTTCGTCCTGCACGGCGACGGCCCGGCCTCGACCTGGGCCGAGCAGGCGCAACCCGGACAGTTCCTGCACATTGGCGGGCCACGCGGCTCGATGATCGTGCCGGACATCTTCGACAGCTACCTGCTGATCGGCGACGAAACCGCCCTGCCCGCCATCGCCCGCCGACTCGAAGGCCTGGCAGCCCATCGCAAGGCGCTGGTGGTGATCGAAGTGGAAAACGGTCGCGAGCAGCAAGTGCTGGACAGCGCCGCGCAGGTCAATGTGATCTGGGTATTGCGCGAGGGCGGCAAGGACAACCTGCTGACCACCGTCAAACAACTGCAGGTGCCCAAGGGCAATCTGTATGCGTGGGTGGCGACGGAGACCAAAGTTTCACGACAGATCCGCCGGGTGCTGCTCGATGAGCACGGGCTGGATGAGCAGTTTGTCAAAGCGGTCGGCTACTGGCGCGCCGAAGGCACTGCCGAAGAGGACTGACTTTTTGCTATTCACCCTCCACTTGAGGGGTGAACTCAATTGTGGCGAGGGGATTTATCCCCGATGGGGCGCGGAGCGGCCCTGAAACCTGCCTCCGCGGATTACCCGGCTCACCGTGGTGCAGGTTCTGGGGCCGCTGCGCAGCCCATCGGGGATAAATCCCCTCGCCACAGGTTTGCATGCATTCAGGACTGCGATTCGCGCAATCGGTCGAGGCCGATCAGCGCCAGCGCAATCAGCACAAACCCCACCAATATCCCCCCGGCATTGATCAACACCTGCGGATAACCGAGCACCGCCACATCAATGAACGGATACGCATACGCGCCGAGCAGGTGCCCGCGCAGCAAGGCGTAGATGAAATACACCAGCGGGTAAATCAGCCACAGCGGCAAGTGCCACAGGCGCAACGTCCCCTTGGGCACACAGCACCACCAGTAGCCGAGAAACAGCAGCGGCATCACGTCGTGCAGCAATTCGTCGGCAATAAACTGCCAGCCCTGCGGGTGCCACAAATGCCGCAGCAAAAGGCTGTAGGCCAGGCCGACCACCGTGATGCTGACGGCAATCGCGCTGCTCACCCACGGTTGCAGAAACCAGCGCTGCGCCGCGGATTCGCGGCGGGTGACCGCGCACGTCAGCACAGTCGCTACCAAGGTGTTGGTCAGTACGGTGAAGTAACTGAAGAAACTCACCAGCCCACCCAGCAGGCTGGCGTCGACACTCAGCCGCGCAAGGAAAATCAGGTACAGCTGAATACTCAGTCCGGCCCAGCCGAGGCTGGCGATGAGCGTGAGCAGCCGTCGCCGCGACAGCACATCCATCTCAGAGCGGACGCTTGGTGCGCATCAGTTTCACGTACAGGCGCTCGACCTTCTCCCGCGCCCACGGGGTCTTGCGCAAAAACGTCAGGCTCGACTTGATGCTCGGGTCGCTCTTGAAACAGCGGATATCAATACGCTCGGCCAGCCCCGACCACTCGTAATGCGCCACCAGCGCATTGAGGATCTGTTCAAGGGTTACGCCATGCAGCGGATCGGGAGTGTGGTCGTTCATGCCAGGCCTTTGGACGATGGGAAAATGCACAAGCCGCGCACCTTAGCCGAGGGACCGGTCAGGTGGAAGGCCTTGCTTCAAATGTAGGCCAACCGGAGAAGATCGCAGCCTGCGACCCGGCCTACAATGCGCCCGTTTGACGCACTGTTACCGATTGCGAAACGCTGCATGTCAGCAAAAGCCCTTTGTCTTTTTGTTACAGATCATTATCCTGCCGCCCTTCAGCTGAATCGCTTCACTGCCTGCGTCACATTGAAGCGCCCGGTTTCCCCCAAGAAAACATCGAAAAAGACTGATCCATGCCTGATTTTTCCTTCTCCAGAGACAGCGCTATCTCAGCGCTGCGCCTGCTCGGCGGCTGCACTGCACTCGGCCTCGCCACCTACGCCCAGGCGGCCCCCGCCTTCGACAGCGACTCACCGTACATGCTCGGTGACTGGAACGGCACCCGCACCGAACTCTCGGAAAAAGGCTACGACTTCAAACTCGATTACACCGGCGAAATGGGCAGCAACCTGCACGGCGGCTACGACCACGACCGCACTGCGCGCTACAGCGACCAGTTCGCCCTGGGTACGCACCTGGACCTGCAAAAGATCCTCGGCTGGGACGATGCCGAGTTTCAACTGACGATTACCAAGCGTAGCGGTAACAACATCAGCAACGACCGCATCAACGATCCACGCGTCGGTGGCTTCACCTCGGCGCAGGAAGTCTGGGGTCGCGGCCAGACCACGCGCCTGACGCAGATGTGGTACCAGCAGAAATTCTTCGACCAGAAACTCGACATCAAGGTCGGCCGTTTCGGCGAAGGCGAAGACTTCAACAGCTTCCCGTGCGACTTCCAGAACCTGGCGTTCTGCGGCTCGCAGGTCGGCAACTGGGTCGGCGGCATCTGGTACAACTGGCCGGTCAGCCAGTGGGCATTGCGGGTCAAATATCACCTGACACCAGAGCTGTACGCCCAGGTCGGCGCCTACGAGCAGAACCCGTCGAACCTTGATCGCGGCAACGGCTTCAAACTCAGCGGCAGCGGCACCCAGGGCGCCGTGTTGCCGGTCGAACTGGTGTGGACGCCGAAGCTCAACGACCTGCCCGGCGAATACCGCGCCGGTTACTACTACAGCAGCGCCAAGGCCTCTGACGTCTATAAAGACCAGAACGGCCAGCCTGCCGCACTGAGCGGCGAAGCCTACCGCAGCGCGTCGAGCAAGCACGGCGTGTGGTTCGGCGCGCAGCAGCAAGTCACCAGCATCGCCAGCGACCACTCGCGCGGCCTGAGCGTGTTCGCCAACGCCACGATGCACGACAAGAAAACCAACGCGATCGACAACTACGTGCAGGCCGGCGTGGTCTACAAAGGCCCGTTCGATGCCCGCGCCAAGGACGACATCGGCTTCGCCCTGGCCCGCGTGCACGTCAACCCGGCGTACCGCAAGAACGCCGAAGCGAGCAACCGCGCCAACGCCGTGTACGACTACGACGACCCGACGTTCCTGCCGCCGCAAGACACCGAATACAGCGCCGAGCTTTATTACGGCGTGCACCTCGCCAACTGGCTGACCGTGCGCCCGAACCTGCAATACATCCGCCATCCGGGCGGTGTGGACAAGGTCGATGACGCGCTGATCGCGGGGATCAAGATCCAGTCGTCGTTCTAAAGCACCACGAAAAAACCTGTGGGAGCTGGCTTGCCAGCGATAGCGATTTCACATTCGACATCAACGTCGCCTGATGTGGCGCCATCGCTGGCAAGCCAGCTCCCACGGGGGGCGAAGAAGAAATTCGTTAGCTAGACAAGTTTTTATCTGAACCATGCCTGTGCCAAATCGTCATCTAAAGTGACTACAGCGCGGGACTACATAAACGTCACGGAGAATCACACTATGAGCACCGAAAGTGCTTCGAGTCGGGGCCGTCTGCTACCGAGCCTGCTCGGCATTCTGCTTCTACTGATGGGCCTGGCCATGCTGGCCGGGGGAGTCAAGCTGAGCATGCTCGGCGGCTCGCTGTACTACCTGCTGGCCGGTATCGGCATCGCGCTGTCCGGCATTCTGATGCTGATGCGCCGTCGCGCGGCGCTGGGCCTGTACGCCATCGTGCTGTTTGCCAGCACTGTTTGGGCCTTGTGGGAAGTCGGCCTGGACTGGTGGCAACTGGTGCCACGCCTGGCCCTGTGGTTTGTCCTCGGTTTTGTGATGTTGCTGCCGTGGTTCCGTCGTCCGCTGCTGCTCGCAGGCCCGGCGCCGATGGGCACTGGCGGCCTGACCGTGGCCGTGATTCTGGCCGGTGTTACCGCACTGGCCAGCCTGTTCACCCATCCGGGCGAAACCTTCGGCGAACTGGGCCGCGACACCGCGGACACCACCAGCACCGCGCCAGCCATGCCCGATGGCGACTGGCAAGCCTACGGCCGCACCGAGTTCGGTGACCGTTACTCGCCGCTGAAGCAGATCACCCCGGCCAACGTCGGCAAGCTGCAAGAAGCCTGGCGTATTCAGACCGGCGACCTGCCGACGGCCGATGACCCGGTCGAGCTGACCAACGAAAATACCCCGCTCAAAGCCAACGGCATGATCTATGCCTGCACCGCGCACAGCAAAGTGCTGGCACTGGACCCGGACACCGGTAAAGAACTGTGGCGCTTCGACCCGCAGATCAAGAGCCCGGTCGGCTTCAAGGGCTTCGCCCACATGACCTGCCGTGGCGTGTCGTACTACGACGAAGCCGCGTACGCGAAAACTGAAAACGCCGCCTTGGCGGTGATTTCCGAAGCCGGCAAAGCCGTCGCTCAGGCCTGCCCGCGTCGTCTGTACCTGCCAACCGCTGATGCCCGTCTGATCGCTTTGAACGCCGACACCGGCAAAATCTGCGAAGGCTTCGGCAACAAAGGCGTGGTCGACCTGACCCAAGGCATCGGCCCGTTCACCGCCGGTGGTTACTACTCCACCTCGCCAGCGGCGATTACCCGTGATCTGGTGATCATGGGCGGTCACGTCACCGACAACGAATCGACCAACGAGCCATCGGGCGTGATCCGCGCCTTCGACGTGCGCGACGGCCACCTCGTATGGAACTGGGACAGCGACAAGCCAGACGCCACCGAGCCTTTGGCACCGGGCGAAACCTACAGCCGTAACTCGGCGAACATGTGGTCGCTGGCCAGCGTCGACGAAAAACTCGGCATGGTTTACCTGCCACTGGGCAACCAGACCCCGGACCAGTGGGGCGCTGACCGCACCCCCGGCGCCGAGAAATTCAGCGCCGGCGTTGTCGCCCTCGACCTGGCCACCGGTAAAGTGCGCTGGAACTACCAGTTCACCCACCACGACCTGTGGGACATGGACGTTGGCAGCCAGCCAACCCTGCTCGACATGAAAACCGCCGACGGCGTGAAACCGGCGCTGATCGCCCCGACCAAACAGGGCAGCCTGTACGTCCTCGACCGTCGTGACGGCACGCCGATCATCCCGATCAAGGAAATTCCGGTTCCGCAAGGCGCCGTGAAAGGCGACTTCACCGCACCGACTCAAGCGCGTTCGGACCTCAACCTGCTGGCCCCGGAACTGACCGAAAAAGCCATGTGGGGCGCCAGCCCGTTCGACCAGATGCTGTGCCGCATCCAGTTCAAGGAACTGCGCTACGAAGGCCAGTACACCCCGCCGTCGGAACAGGGCAGCCTGATCTACCCGGGTAACGTCGGCGTGTTCAACTGGGGCGGCGTCTCGGTCGATCCGGTTCGCCAGATGCTGTTCACCAGCCCGAACTACATGGCCTTCGTTTCGAAAATGGTGCCACGCGAAAAAGTCGCCGCCGGCAGCAAGCGCGAAAGCGAAACCGCTGGCGTGCAACCGAACACCGGCGCGCCATACGCGGTGATCATGCACCCGTTCATGTCGCCATTCGGCGTACCGTGCCAGGCCCCGGCGTGGGGCTATGTCGCCGGCATCGACCTGACCACCGGCAAAGTCGTGTGGAAACGCAAAAACGGCACCAGCCGCGACAGCTCGCCGATCCCGATCGGCTTCACCCTGGGCGTGCCAAGCATGGGCGGCTCGATCGTCACGGCGGGCGGCGTCGGCTTCCTCAGCGGCACCCTCGACCAGTACCTGCGCGCCTACGACGTGAACACCGGTAAAGAACTGTGGAAATCGCGTCTGCCAGCAGGTGGCCAAGCGACTCCGATGACCTACACCGGCAAGGACGGCAAGCAATACGTGCTGCTGGTTGTCGGCGGTCACGGTTCGCTGGGCACCAAGATGGGTGACTATGTGATTGCTTACAAACTGCCGGAATAAGATTTAACGGCGGTAAAACAAAGGCGATGCCCCGCAAGGGACATCGCCTTTTTTGTGCATGCAATTTCTGAGTCCACCAAAGAAACCTGTGGGAGCTGGCTTGCCAGCGATCTCGGTGGGTCAGACGGTACACATGCCGGCTGGAAGAACGCCATCGCTGGCAAGCCAGCTCCCACAGTTTGATCAGCGTTGGATGTAGGAATTTTGCTCGTCCTACAGACGCCGGGAATTGCAGGGAGTTTTCCGACAAGTCGCGTCGGTTGTGCCTCGGAAATCGGCTGGATAGGCTCTGGGGGTCGCTGCAAATTCAGCGAACGGGCGTCGCGGCCCGAGCAGTTCATTCGATTTGATGCATAATCGCCAACCCAAACTTTAGCGCTCAGGTGCTTTTCGTTTGGTTTGATGGTGGCTGTGCGCGGGATACCTTCGGGTATGCCGAGATTGCCGAATGGCTCGGTCCGCGAACCTGCGTACAGCTGCCACCCTCCGTCGCGTCGCGGTGATTGAGAGTGACAGCCCCACTTATCATTCGGAGCTTCACCATGAAAAAGCCGACACCCAATCCGCCGGAAACAAACGAAACCTCCCCCTACCAATCCCCCGATTCCAAAAAATTCCACGAAGCCGCCGAACGCGCCCTCGACCATTACCTCAAACCCAACGCCCTGACCCTGCGCTTTCACAAACCCAGCACGATGTTCCAGGTCGCTCCCGAACAGGACAGCGAAAGCCTGTTGGTCCACGCCTGCGAATCGCTGGCCCAGGCCAGCCTCATGACCAGCGACATCGCCGCCTACATCGACCTGCCGCAGCGGCGCACGATCCTGGCCATCCAGCAAATCATCATGCTCGCCGAACTGGCGGTGAACCGCGTACTGGATAACCACGAAATCCCCGCGCAAACCTGAAACCCACCTTATGTAGGAGCTGCCGCAGGCTGCGATCCTTTGATCTTGTCTTCTAAAAGCAAAATCAAAAGATCGCAGCCTGCGGCAGCGGTTGCACCAGGTAAAGGTTAGCCCGGTTGGCTCAGACAGCTTTCCCTCCACTTTTCATCCGCGCCACTCGATCAATGATCAATTGCTCGGCCTGTTTGCGGGTCTCGAGCAAGAGACTCTCTTCCGTCGCGCTATAGATCACCCGATAACGCAGACCTGGGGTGTCGGGGGAATATTCGCGAATAGTGAAGCCTTGGTAATTCGTATCGGTATAACTCATGGTTTGATTCCTTGAAGTCGGCAAATTGGCCTGCACCGTCCTGAGGCCCAAGGGCGCCTGGTTAATCTCGGGGCGAGCGGGCAACGTGTCTACTGTCAGAAATTACAGGGGCTCAAGACAGGTTCGAAATAACCCGCAATGAATTTTGATCTATGGCGACTTCAAAACTGTCTGGAAAAACGTTCATCACCGGAGTCCTACAGAATCGGCTTTGAGCGGGATATTTCCGACAACTCGCGTCGGTTGTGCCTCGAAAATCGGCTGGGTCGGCTCGGGGGGGGGGCGTTGCAAATTCAGCGATGGGGCGTCGCGGCCCGATAACTGATGCATAATCGCCAACCTCACGGCACCTCTGTGCTGTTTGTTTGTGTCATGGCGGCTGTGCGCGGGATACCTTCGGGTATGCCGAAGTGCCTTGGGAGTCGGTCCGCGAACCCGCGTATAGCTGCCACCCTCGAATTGCGTCGCGGCAACTAGAGGGATGGCTCCATTATTTCCCAAGGAGTCAAAAATGAAAAAGCCGACACCCAATCCGCCGGAAACAAACGAAACCTCCCCCTACCAATCCGCCGATTCCAAAAAATTCCACGAAGCCGCCGAACGCGCCCTCGACCATTACCTCAAACCCAACGCCCTGACCCTGCGCTTTCACAAACCCAGCACGATGTTCCAGGTCGCTCCCGAACAGGACAGCGAAAGCCTGTTGGTCCACGCCTGCGAATCGCTGGCCCAGGCCAGCCTCATGACCAGCGACATCGCCGCCTACATCGACCTGCCGCAGCGGCGCACGATCCTGGCCATCCAGCAAATCATCATGCTCGCCGAACTGGCCGTGAACCGCGTGCTGGATAACCACGAAATCCCCCAACCCCCAACACACAGCTAACCCTGTGTGAGCGCGAGCCTGCTCGCGAAGGCGTCACGTCAGCCCATTCAGCCGTTGGAGTGACTGACACAGCGCTTTCGCGAGCAGGTCCGGGGCGTCGTTTGACGAAGTCGAATACATTGAAAGATCACGCCCCCCATATATAGATACCACCTTCCCCCCGCTGTCCCTCGCCATGCTGCCCCCTCATCCTCAGCATGGAAAAAGTGCCCATGAGCCACACCACAGCGCCCACCGCCGAAGAGATCAAAAACGATCTCAACGCTATCGGCCATCATCTGTTCAATACACAAACACCGTTGCTTCCCGAACAGCAACTGAATCCCGAACAGACCTATCTGAAACGCCTCGACGCGCAACTGAAAACCTACCGCGCAAGCTACTTGCAACGCAGCCGCGTGCTGTATCAGGCCCTGGAAAACAGCGATCTACAAAGCGATGAAGGCAAACGGCTGATCGCAACGCTGAAAACCAGACTGGCCCCCCAACTGCTCGACATGGACCAGCGCGACCGGATCGACGGCAAACCCGCGAAAACCTTTCTGAACTATGACGCAGGCTTCACTGCCTTCGGCCACGAGGCAAGACAGGCCGTCACCGACCGCCTGCTGCACCCGCAGGCCGGCGCACTGCTGCAAAAGCTCGATCTGGCGCCGATGCTGCGTCCGGCCGTTTACGCGCTGCAGTTCACCTATCAAGACACCACCGTTGAGCTGGCCGGCGCCTTTGTCGTTATGGAAAAGGACACCCGCCGAGTCAATGACTTGCAAACCGACCAGAGCATGGGTTACGCCCTGCTGTTCACCCCGACAAGAGGCATCGAGTTCTTCAACTCCCTTGCTGACCTCGACAACCAGTTGCGCTCGTCCCTGAACCAGCCAGGCGATAGGGAGGCGTTCATGCACATGCTGCCGACGCGCTATCACGCAGTGGGCGCAGCGGGGATCTGGCCGCTGCTGCTCGCACCGATCGACAGCAAACCCTTATTCGAACACACCTACGATGCGCTGATCGAAAAACGCATGCAGGATATCGAGCGCGCCCTGAGCTTCGCCGATAACCCGCAGCAAGACCCCACGCGATTGCTCACCGCGCTGGAAAACGCAATTGCCGGCGCCCTGCCGGATCTCACGCCGCGCCTGGAATTACGCGCGCAAACCTTGTTCGAACGCCACCTGCTCTACAGCGCACCCGACTGGTACCGCAGCGCCAGCACCGCGCAAAAAACCACACTGGCGCTACATCTGCGCAACTACCAGCAGAAGCGGCAACACCTGCTCGACCTGATGGAACCGGCAGGCAGCCTGAGGGGTGTGGCCCGTCAGCAATGGCTGGAACGCCTGAGCGAAGACCTGGAAATCGACGATCTCGACCCGGAAAAGCTAAGCCTTTCGACCGAACGTCAAGTGCCGGGCTACGGCGTTTATGTGCATCAATCCAGTCTGCTCGAGCTGTCCTTGCGTGGCCCGCACACCGGTGATGAGTTACCGGGCTCAGCGTTTTTGAACCACACCCGCCTCACCTACGATGACGCGCCTCTGCCGGAGACCTACGCTGACATAACGCCGGCGTGGCTGATCAGGCAAGCCCTGGACCTGCAGCCGCGGATTGACTTCAATCAGTTGCAAAAGACGCTGCTGGCCAAGCCCGCAATCAAACCGGCCATCGAGCAGTTGCTTGATCATCGTATCGTCGCCCTCGCTCACACGGCAGTGCTGCAAGGGCACTTGCTCGACAGTGACCTGCAACTGATCCAGCGCCTGCGTGACCGCAGCGATCCCCGCCTGCACGCCGCCGCCCTGTCGCTGCATGGCGCACAGTTGCAGGACTTGTGGGTGCTGCGCCAGAACGATGAAAGCGGTGCGCTCAAACGGCTATTGCTGTGCACGCCAGAGGCGCCGCGCGCGCAACAATTCCAGGCCTTCGACAGTGAACGCGAATGCCAGACCCACTTGCTCGGCTGGGCCAGACACAATGATGGCGCCGAGAGCATGACCGGCTACCTGATCAGCCGTGCGCCCATGCGCTTTCGCGCAAAGCTGCGCCACGTATTGTCCGGATTGAGTTTCAAGCCTGAGGCACTGGAACATCAAAAGATCACCTTCGATCGCACCGGCAGTCATCTCGATTGCCTGCGGGCGATGGCCGAACATGTGCTCGCCACACGGATCGACGACTACGATTTCAGTACACCGGCGTGGTATCGCTCGACCACCGCCGCCAACCGCCGGAAGCTGACGACCCTGAGCCAAGACGCCGAAGGTGCCTTGCGCGCGTTCGACAACCACGCCTTGTCGGGCAGTCGCTTTCCGACGTTTGATGACTACGTGCACGAGCAAGCAAAAATCAGCTTGAACCAATTGCTCAAACGCACGGCCAACGATGTCGACCCGAATACCGTCTGGGCGTTCTCGCCAAGCTCCCTCGTGCACGCGTGGACGCCAAAACCGATGACTTACACCACGCTTTATCGCGACGGCTACGCCGACGGCGTGGGTTTTTTCGATGAGAAGTTTTCCCGCTCGGCCCGCTTTCGAGGCCCGGAGGGCGTCGATATCAGCAACCTGACCGCACAGAATGTCGCACGCTCGGTCACCGGTGTCTGGATCGGCCAGCGCTACATCGACAAGGTCAAGGCTGAGCTGCAAAGTTCGACGAGCGGAGGCTACGGCTTCAGGCGCAACGCGACCCTGGCCATTACCCGGCTGCAGATGAAAACCGCCGCGCTGGAATGCCAGCTGCAAGGCCATATCGCCAGCCGCGATCTACAATGGCTGGAGCAGAGTATCGACAGCATGGAGCAGACTTCCGGAGCCATCCGCACGACCTATCCGATTCACCGTTTGATGATCGACGGCGAATGGGTGATCGATGCGTGGCTGTTCGGCCATGGCGACAACCCGGTGCTGCTCTACACACCCGACGCACCCGACGGCGTCGCCTTTCGCGAAGCGCGGCTGTTCAATTACCTGCTTCAGCAGCAGTCAGGCATGCTCGAATACCTGACCATGCGCGTCGGCGCCGGCGCCCGGAACAGGGTTCGCACGCACCTTGAAAACATCAAGAAAGGGCTGCCCAAAGACCTCTATAAAACCACCGCCAGCCCCGCACTTTACGACTCGACCCGGACGGTCGCAGCGGTCAGTGATCTGCGCGCGGCCCTTTACGACATGAAGCTGCAACGTCGGATCGACGACGTTAACGCCACCACCACCCGCCGTGCGCAAATGATCGCCAGTCTGGTCTGGACCTGTGTCGAATGGGTTACCGCCATCGCCACTGCCCCGTTCCCCCTGCTGAGCCTGAGCAGCGGCCTGTTACTGGCTTTCAAGGACGCCATGCTCAGCCTGCACGCGTATCGCCAGGGTGACCATGGCGAAGCATTCCAGCACTTTCTCGGTTATCTGTTCAACAGCGCCGGTGCGCTGCTGACCGACCTGCGTCCGGCACTGCGTTCACTCAAGGCCGTGCGCCTGCCTTTGCGTCAGCGCATCGCCAGCGCCAGTGTCAGCAACGATCCACAGGCGGTCATGACTGTGATCAATCAAGGGGCACCCGAACCTGAATGGGATGGCATGCATGCGGTCTTTTTCAAAAACAAATTGTACTTTACCCCCAACAGTCCCGACCCATTCGGCCGTTACTTGCTCTATTGGCACAAGCCGGATTCCGCCGACCTTGTTTCTACCGGCATCCTGACCGAGCGCAACGCCGACGGGGTGATGGTGCGCAGCGGCTTGGCCGGCGGCGCGCCCAAATACCAGACCGTGCCCGAGACACCCGGTCCGCACAAGGTCTATGGCGTGGAAAGCAAATACCACCAGCACATCGAAGCGGTGATGAATCCGCAAATCCGGCAGAACATCCTCCAGCGCAGTCAGTACGATATAGCCCCCCGTACCGACCTGGTGGTCGAGGAACTCGCCTCGACACGCAGCGCCTACCTGAAACAGGTCGAAAAGCTCAGCACGGACGCCACCGCGCATTTCGCCGAAAGTGCTCCGCTGCCAGCCCGCGCCGAAGTCCCGCCAGTTGCCGACAACCTGTCATTTGCCCAGTTGATCGCCAGCGACACCGTCAAAGGGAAAAACCTGGTGATCGGCGCCCAGCCCGGTTCGATCGCCAGCAAACAATTGCTGATCAGCAATCTGGACGCACTCGCGAGCAACGACTTCAAGCGACTTTACGTGGAATACCTGGCGGGAGATGTTTTCCATATCAAGCTGGAAAAAATGAACAAGGGCGGAACCTGGAGACACATCAAAAAACACCTTAAAGCCGTCGACCGTGCGCTGGGACATGAGGAAAACGCGGCGTTCTCTTATCTGGCACTGGTGCGTACCGCGCGCGAAAAGGGTCTGAAAATCCATGCGCTGGATGCGTCGACCAGCTACCAACTGGACGGCGCCCTGGTACTGGACGACGTTTCGCCATTGACCCCTCGCAGCAACACCTTGAGGAATTTCTATTCGCACAAGACGCTGGCCGCCGATATCGCCGATGCGCCTGAAGAGCGCTGGGTGGTCCTCACCGAACAATCACGTATGAGCACCTTCGACAACACCCCCGGCCTGGCCGACCTGCACGCGGCTGTTGCCGTGCGCGTGGAAGATGTCGCACTGGATCAGCCGGCACGCATCGGCCTCGATTCAGCCGGGGCCATCGCCGGCGATGCGGCAGCCAGGGGCGATTATCGGGTGCAATGGCCAACGGCGTACAAGGCGCCTGAGCCCGTCTCCAGGCCCATAGCGAGCGCCTCCGTTGTCGACCATTTCAGCGAATACGATATTGCGCCCTCCCTGCGTCACGATATCGCGCAAATGTTGCATCAACCCCGCGGCATGGATTCACGCTATTCCCCGACCTTACCCAATGAAAAACAGGCATACGATGCGTTCATCGCCAACCGCCAGCGGCTCCAGGAAAAGTCCCGGGACGCTTTTGCCCACTACACGCCCCCGGAAGCTGCCACGCTCCCGACAATCACTTCAGACACCGCGTTCGACGCGTTTTTGGAGCAACTGGCCCGCGGACGCTGGAACCTGCTGCTTGGCGAAGCCCATGCAGACGTGTCGAGCAAAGCGCTGCTGAAAAAGTACATGAAGGCGCTCAAGCAAGCCGGGTATGACACGCTATACGTGGAACATCTGCTCACCGATTTGCACCAGGCCGATCTGGATATCTTTTATCGGACACAGCATATGCCGGACAGACTTAAGGCTTATCTGCACCTTCAGGACCGTGGCCACATGCCCCTCTATAAGGGTAACGATACGTACACAGAAGTCTATCAGTTGGCGGCCAAGTACCAGATCCGTATCAGGGCACTCGATTGCACGGCGTCCTACCACCTCCAGGGTATGGCTGGCAAAGACGTCTCGCGAAACGAGATGTTCAGCTATTTCGCCACCCAAGTGATCGAAGCCGACCAACTGGCACACGGGCCGCATAAATGGATGGCCCTCATCGGCAATGCCCACACTAATTACAACCTGGGTGTGCCGGGTCTGGCCGATACCCTCTCGGCGATCAGTCTCCATGTACGCGACACCACTGCGGAACTGGCCAGAGGTGTCCACCACGGGATGTGGGAAGTGGTGACCGGCAGGCGCGGAGTCGATAGCCGGGCCTTGCGCAGCGATTTTCGAATGAACATGGCCACCGCCGGAACGCAAACGCCAGCCCCGACGCCGGCGGTCAGCCGCAGCAAACTGACCCTCCCCGGGATGTTCATGATCGAACATACAGGCACGGGTGGGCCCCGTCTGGTGCATAAGTCCAAGACCGGCGACATCGTTGTGACACCGATCCAGATCAATGACCAAGGCTTGCTGTTCATTGATCGCTGGGAGAAAAAAGATGAGGGTTTCAAATACCTACGGGAACTGATCGACATGCTGGTCCATGATGTGAATTTAACCGAGGTGAAATAAACATCAGGCGTGAACGGCGCATTGCCAACCACCACCGGGCTTCACGGCCCGGTGGTTTTTTACAGTCGGATGCCGCCGCTCTGCGCCGTACTGAACAGGCCCAGCCCAAGGGGTGAAAACGCCTTGCGGGCGGCGTTCAGAAGGTCGTCAGGTGCAGAGAAACCCTGTCAAAACCCTGAACACACAAACAGAAACACCCCCCCCATTGAAACCACCCCAAGCCTGCCCCATCTAAGACCCATACCCCATTGCGCAGGTGCCCCATGAGCGACCAGCAAGAATTCCCGGAAAACCCAGACGACTACACCGAAGCCGAACACATCGAACACACCTCCTCCGGCAAAGGCCTCGCCCTGCCCGGCCAGAACCTGCCGGACAAGGTCTACATCATCCCGATCCACAACCGGCCATTCTTCCCGGCGCAAGTCCTGCCGGTCATCGTCAACGAAGAACCCTGGGCCGAAACCCTCGAACTGGTCAGCAAATCCGAACACCACTCGCTGGCCCTGTTCTTCATGGACACGCCCCAGGAAGACCCGCGCCACTTCAACACCGGCGCCCTGCCGCAATACGGCACGCTGGTCAAAGTCCACCACGCCAGCCGCGAGAACGGCAAACTGCAGTTCGTCGCCCAAGGCCTGAGCCGCGTGCGCATCAAGACCTGGCTCAAACACCACCGCCCGCCGTACCTGGTGGAAGTCGAATACCCGCATCAGCCGACCGAGCCGACCGACGAGGTCAAGGCCTACGGCATGGCGCTGATCAACGCGATCAAGGAACTGCTGCCGCTCAACCCGCTGTACAGCGAAGAGCTGAAGAACTATCTCAACCGCTTCAGCCCCAACGACCCGTCGCCGCTGACCGACTTCGCCGCCGCCCTCACTTCGGCGACAGGTAATGAGCTGCAAGAAGTGCTCGACTGCGTGCCGATGCTCAAGCGCATGGAAAAAGTCCTGCCGATGCTGCGCAAGGAAGTCGAGGTCGCGCGCCTGCAGAAAGAGATTTCCGCCGAAGTTAACCGCAAGATCGGCGAGCATCAGCGCGAGTTCTTCCTCAAAGAGCAACTCAAGGTCATCCAGCAGGAACTCGGCCTGACCAAGGACGACCGCAGCGCCGACCTCGAACAGTTCGAGCAGCGCCTGGAAGGCAAAGTCCTGCCGGCGCAGGTGCAGAAACGCCTCGAAGAGGAAATGAACAAGCTGTCGATCCTCGAAACCGGCTCGCCGGAGTACGCGGTCACCCGCAACTACCTCGACTGGGCGACGTCGGTGCCGTGGGGCGTGTACGGCGAGGACAAACTCGACCTCAAGCACGCACGCAAAGTCCTCGACAAACACCACGCCGGCCTCGACGACATCAAGGACCGCATCCTCGAATTCCTCGCGGTCGGTGCCTATAAAGGCGAAATCAGCGGCTCCATCGTGCTGCTGGTCGGCCCGCCGGGCGTGGGTAAGACCAGCGTCGGCAAATCCATCGCCGAATCCCTCGGCCGGCCGTTCTACCGCTTCAGCCTCGGCGGCATGCGCGACGAAGCCGAGATCAAGGGCCACCGCCGCACCTACATCGGCGCGCAGCCGGGCAAACTCGTCCAGGCGCTGAAAGACGTCGAAGTGATGAACCCGGTGATCATGCTCGACGAGATCGACAAGATGGGCCAGAGCTACCAGGGCGACCCGGCCTCGGCGCTGCTGGAAACCCTCGACCCGGAGCAGAACGTCGAATTCCTCGATCACTATCTGGACCTGCGCATGGACCTGTCGAAAGTCCTGTTCGTGTGCACCGCCAACACCCTCGATTCGATTCCCGGCCCGCTGCTGGACCGGATGGAAGTGATTCGCCTGTCGGGCTACATCACCGAAGAAAAAGTCGCCATCGCCAAGCGTCACCTGTGGCCGAAACTGCTGGAAAAGGCCGGCGTGTCCAAGGGCAGCCTGAGCATCAGCGACAGCGCGCTCAAGGCCTTGATCGACGGTTATGCCCGTGAAGCCGGCGTACGCCAGCTGGAAAAGCAAATGGGCAAACTGGTGCGCAAAGCGGTGATGAAGCTGATCGACGACCCGAAAGCGGTGATCAAACTCGGGCCGAAAGACCTTGAAGGGTCGCTGGGTCATCCGGTATTTCGCAATGAACAAGTGTTGTCCGGCACCGGCGTCATTACCGGTCTGGCCTGGACCAGCATGGGCGGCGCGACCCTGCCGATCGAAGCCACGCGGATTCACACGCTCAATCGCGGGTTCAAACTCACCGGGCAACTGGGCGATGTGATGAAGGAGTCGGCGGAGATCGCTTACAGCTACGTCAGCTCGCACCTGAAGTCGTTCGGCGGCGATCCGAAGTTCTTCGACGAAGCCTTCGTCCACCTGCACGTACCGGAAGGCGCCACACCAAAAGACGGCCCGAGCGCCGGCGTGACCATGGCCAGTGCTTTGCTCTCGCTCGCGCGCAATCAGGCGCCGAAAAAAGGCGTGGCGATGACCGGCGAACTGACGCTGACCGGGCATGTACTGCCGATTGGCGGGGTGCGCGAGAAGGTGATTGCAGCGCGGCGGCAGAAGATTTTCGAATTGATCCTGCCGGAGCCAAACCGGGGTAATTTTGAGGAATTGCCGGATTATCTGAAGGAAGGGATTACTGTGCATTTCGCCAAGAAGTTTGCGGATGTGGCGAAGATCCTGTTCTGACAGAAAGCCCCTCACCCCAGCCCTCTCCCGGAGGGAGAGGGAGCTAATTGCGGAATATTGCAGAAGTACGCCGACCTGAAGCTATGTCGCTGAATCCATAATCGACTAGGTTTTTCAGGTCGATGTTTGACACAAGACACCTCGGTCAGTCCCCTCTCCCTCTGGGAGAGGGTTAGGGTGAGGGCTTGGCGTTGTCACACTTTGTCTCATCTTCAGTTATGCTCGCCGTTCGTCACCAACGCCGGAGCTGCTGACCTTATGTCCCCCACTCGCCTGTTTATCCCCCTCGCCCTTTCGTTGCTGGCCGCGTGCGCCACGCCGCCGAAACACAACGTGACCGTGGAAAAACAAAGCGAGTGCCCGGTCCGGCTCACCAACGGGCAAAACCTGATTGTGATGCTGCCAAGCAACCCGACCACGGGCTATCGCTGGGCCATTCAGGATTCGGCCGGTGGCGTGCTGCGTGCATTGAGCCCCGAGGTTTACAGCAATCCAGAAGACGCCGGCGTCGTCGGTGCGGCCGGCCTGTCGACCTGGCGCTTTCAGGCCTTCGCTCCCGGCACCGGGCGCTTGCGCCTGACCTCGCAACAGCCGTGGGCTCCGGAAGTGTTGCCGGTGGAAACCTTTGACTGCGCGATCTCGGTGAACTGATCGTGGGCTGGCTGATTCTGGCGCTGATGGGCGCGGTGACGTATCTCTACGGCCTGAGTACCCATGCGGCGCTGCTCTGCCTGTTGGTCAAACCGTTGCCGGTGTTGGCGCTGCTCGGCTGGTTGCACGATGCGCCGCCCGGTGACTATCGGCGCTGGATCAGCCTGGGTCTGATTTTCTCACTGCTCGGTGACGTGTTGCTGGCGTGGCCGGGAGACCTGTTTGTGTTCGGCCTCGGTGCGTTTCTGGTCGCGCATCTGGCTTATCTGAAGGCTTATCTGAGTGACTGCAAGCGTCTGGCGGTGTTGCCGTTGGTGCTCGCCCTCGGAGTTGGCGCGGTATTGCTGGGACTTCTGATTTCCAGCGGTCTGGGGCCGTTGCTGGTGCCGGTGATCGTTTACGGCACGGCGATCAGCGCAATGCTCTGGCGTGCCCTCGCTCGTCTCGGAACCGATGTGCCCAAGCGTTCGGCGCTACTGGCGGCGGGGGGTGCGCTGGCGTTTGTGTTCTCGGACAGCGTGATTGGCATTGACCGGTTTGTGTCGCCATTTCACGCTGCGCCGTACGTCATCATCCTCAGCTACTGGCTGGGCCAGTGGGGCATTGCGGCCTCCGCCTTCTCCCAGACCAAACGCTGAATAACTGTGGCGAGGGGATTTATCCCCGATGGGCTGCGAAGCGGCCCCTAAAACCTGCCAGCAATGTGTATCAGACCTATCGCATGCACAGGTTCTACGACTGCTTCGCAGCCGAGCGGGGATAAATCCCCTCGCCACACGTGTGTGCTTCAGGTTTGTGTGCGGTGCTTTATCAGACAACCCGCGCATCCCCGCGCCAGTTTGGCTAAAATGCCGGCCTTTTCCACCGACACCGCCGGAAACCGCCGTGAGCAAAGAACCCGATCGCATTTTCGCCCAGCCCCTGGACAAGGTGCCTGACTTCGCCTTCAACGAAGACGTGGTGCGGGTGTTCCCGGACATGATCAAGCGCTCGGTGCCGGGTTACCCGACCATCGTCGAAAACCTCGGCGTGCTCGCCGCGCAATTCGCCCAGCCGAACAGCGTGCTCTATGACCTTGGCGCGTCGCTCGGGGCGGTGACTCAGGCGCTTCGCCGCCATGTTCGCACCGACGGTTGCCGGGTGATCGCTGTGGATAACTCGGCGGCGATGGTCGAGCGGTGCCGCGAATACCTTAACGGCCAGAATTCGATGTTCCAGGAGTTGCTGCCGGTCGAAGTGATTGAAGGCGACATCCTCGCCCTCGATTTCCAGCCTGCTTCGGTGGTGGCGCTGAATTTCACCCTGCAATTCATTGCCCCGGAACAGCGCACCGCGTTGCTCTCGCGTATCCGCCAATCTTTGCTGCCCGGCGGCGCATTGATTCTGTCGGAGAAACTGCGCTTCAACGATGCCGAAGAGCACGCGCTGCTCACCGATCTGCACGTCGCGTTCAAACGCGCCAACGGCTACAGCGAACTGGAGATTGCCCAGAAGCGCAGCGCCATCGAAAACGTCATGAAGCCCGACAGCCTCGAAGAACACCGCGAACGCCTGCTGGCCGCCGGGTTCTCGAAAGTCGTGCCGTGGTTCCAGTGTCTTAACTTTGCCTCGTTGATTGCCTTGCCATGATTGATCTGTCCCCCCTCGCCCGCCGTCTGGCCGGCACACCGCTGGCCGAATGGGCCAGCACCCTGCAAGTGCAACTCGACAAGAAAATGGAGAAAGGTCACGGCGACCTGGAGCGCTGGCAAAGTGCGCTGGACGCCCTGCCGAAGATCCAGCCAAGCGAAGTCGACCTGCTCAACGGTCTGAAACTCAACACCGACTGCGACGATGAAACCCGCGCGCAGATGCGGACCGCACTGATGGGCCTGTCGCCGTGGCGCAAAGGCCCGTTCGACCTGTTCGGCGTGCACGTCGACACCGAATGGCGCTCGGACTGGAAGTGGTCACGCGTCTCGCCGCACCTCGACTTGAAGGGCAAACGCATCCTCGATGTCGGTTGCGGCAACGGTTATTACATGTGGCGCATGCTCGGCGCCGGCGCGGACAGCGTGATCGGTGTCGATCCGAACTGGCTGTTCTTCTGCCAGTTCCAGGCGGTGCAGCGCTATCTGCCCGAGCCGAACGCCTGGCACCTGCCGTTCCCGTTCGAAGACCTGCCGCCGAACCTCGAAGGCTTCGACACGGTGTTCTCCATGGGTGTGTTCTACCACCGTCGTTCGCCGATCGAACATTTGCTGGCGCTGAAGGACTGCCTGGTCAAGGGCGGCGAACTGGTACTGGAAACGTTGGTGGTCGAAGGCGACAAGCATCAGGTGCTGGTGCCGGAAGACCGCTACGCGCAGATGCGTAACGTGTGGTTCCTGCCGTCGGTGCCGGCGCTGGAATTGTGGCTGCGCCGAGCAGGTTTCACCGATGTGAAGTGTGTGGACGTCAGCACCACCACGGTCGAAGAGCAGCGCGGCACCGAGTGGATGAAGTACCAGTCGCTGAGCGACTTCCTTGATCCCGAAGACCACAGCAAAACCATCGAGGGCCTGCCGGCGCCGATGCGTGCTGTGATTGTCGCGAAGAAGTAATCCAACCTCTCAAACACCGCGGTGAACTCACCCCTCACCCCAGCCCTCTCCCCTGGGAGAGGGGGCCGATCTTTGGGCTTTTCAAGATCTGAGTTCAACTCGATATCTTGATCGCCATAGCTCTGCCAATCACCTCGGTCAGTCCCCTCTCCCTCCGGGAGAGGGGGCCGATCTTTGGGCTTTTCAAGATCTGAGTTCAACTCGATATCTTGGTCGCCATAGCTCTGCCAATCACCTCGGTCAGTCCCCTCGCCCTCCGGGAGAAGGGGCCGATCTTTGGGCTTTTCAAGATCTGAGTTCAACTCGATATCTTGATCGCCATAGCTCTGCCAATCGCCTCGGTCAGTCCCCTCGCCCTCCGGGAGAGGGGCCCGATCTTTGGGCTTTTCAAGATCTGAGTTCAACTCGATATCTTGATCGCCATAGCTCTGCCAATCACCTCGATCAGTCCCCTCGCCCTCCGGGAGAGGGGGCCGATCTTTAGGCTTTTCAAGATCTGAGTTCAACTCGATATCTTGATCGCCATAGCTCTGCCAATCACCTCGGTCAGTCCCCTCTCCCTCCGGGAGAGGGTTAGGGTGAGGGGCTTTTTGCTCTTCGGGCGCGGAAGAATTCGGTCAGCACCGCGCCACACTCCTCCGCCAACACCCCGCCTTCATACAACACCCGGTGATTCAAAAAGCCCTGGGTGAAAAACTGCCCCTGACTCTGCACAATCCCCGCTTTCGGTTCCAATGCGCCATACACCACCCGGGCCACGCGGGAATGCACGATCAGCCCGGCGCACATGCTGCACGGCTCCAGCGTCACATACAGCGTGCTGCCCGGCAGGCGATAGTTGTCCACCGCTTGGGCGGCGGCGCGGATCGCGACCATTTCCGCGTGGGCACTGGGGTCGCTGGTGGTGATGGGGCAATTGAAACCGCGACCGATGATCTCACCGTCCTGCACCAGCACCGCGCCCACTGGCACTTCGCCGAGCGCTGCACCTTGGGCGGCGAGGTCCAGGGCTTCGCGCATGAAGTCGCGGTCACGGCTGCGGTCGATGATCGCGGCGGGGCGAATCTGGCGCATCACTTCACCTCGATGGCGGCCATCAGGCCGGTTTCCATGTGGTCGATCACATGGCAATGGAACATCCACACCCCAGGATTATCGGCCACCAGCGCCACCTGCGCGCGCTCGTTTTTGCCCAGCAGATAAGTGTCGGTGAAGTACGGGATGATCTTGTGCCGGTTCGAGGCGATCACCTTGAAACTCATACCGTGCAGGTGAATCGGGTGCTGGTACTGGGTCATGTTTTTCAATTCGAAAATGTAGCTCTGACCGAGTTTCAGGCTGGCAATCGGCCGGTCGGCGCAGGTCTTGTCGGTGATGTCCCAGGCCTTGCCGTTGATCTGCCACAGGCTCGGCGGCTTGCCGTTGTCGACGTTGATCGACACCGACCCGACCCATTCGAAATTGAAGTTGAGTTTCTCGGCATTGGCCAGATCCGGCTCGGCCACCGGGTTGGCCGGCAAGGCCTTCGGCCACTCGGTCGGCGCATCGTTGTTGGCCACCGAACGCAGGGTGCCCAGACGCACCGGGCCGTTACGCAGCGACAATTCTTCACCGGCCGCCGGAGCCTTGATTGCCAGGCAAATGCGCATGCCGGGGCCGAGCCAGTATTCCTTGCCCAGCGGCCGTGGCTCGACCGGATTGCCGTCCAGCGCGTAGATCTGCGCTTCGACGCCGGGAATGTTGATGCGATAAGTCAGGGTGTTATCAAGATTGAGCAGGCGCACACGCGTGATCTGCCCGGCCGGCAATTCGATCACCGGCAACGGCACGCCATTGATCGTCGACAGCCGCCCTGCCGTGCCGCCACGGGCCGCTTCACGGGGAATGCTGAACTCGACGAAATTGCCTTCGTCGTCGACGTGCCAGTTCTTCAGGCTCAAGGTCTTTTCGTATTTGAAACCGGTCGGCTCGCGCTCTTCGATGATCAGCGGTCCGACCAATCCCCGGCCAAGTTCTTCGCTGCTGCTGACGTGCGGGTGATACCAGTAGCTGCCGGCGTCCGGCACGCGGAATTTGTAGTCGAAGTATTCGCCCGGCAGTACCGGCAGTTGCGAGACGTATGGCACGCCGTCCATTTCCAGCGGCAGGCGGATGCCGTGCCAGTGGATGGTGGTCGCCACCGGCAGATGGTTGATGAACCGTACCCGCAGCCATTCGCCCTGACGCACGCGCAACTCGGTGCCCGGTGCCGACGGGCCGAACGCCCAGGCCTCGGTCTTGTGCCCCGGCACCAACTCAACGTCCAAGGGCGCGGCAATCAACTCGTAGTCATGGCCCGCTTCAGCGTCAGCCATTTTGCCCAGCCAATAACGCGACGCGCCCCCCGCTCCGACACCAACGACAACAAGACCGGCCAGGCCACCGAGGATTTGGCGACGGGTAAAGGACATGAACTCAACTACCTCACGTATCAGCATCGGACCCGGCAGGTCCGTAAAAGGCGAATACGATACACCTGCGGATGAGAAACAGTAAGGGCGACCTGAGGCCGCACACCCCTGACCGGCTTAAGGTCGCAGCCCGGTAATCAGATGCACCACACCGTCCGCCAAGGGCATCACGCCCGCGACCCCGGCAGCGCTCAAAGCCTGTTGATCAATGCCCGACACGTCACGCAATACAACCCGCACCCGCGTCAACGCCAGTGGTTGCTGCGACTGGAGGTTATCCACACCGCCCAGTGCCGCGACGATGGCGGCGCTTAATCCTTCGCTCGGCTCGGCCGGCGCTTCGGGCGTGTCCACGACCAGATCCGGGGTCAGGGCCTTCCAGAATGCCTTCTGCAATTTATCCAACATCTTCAGTTCTCCAGAACCCGCAAAGTATCGACGGTTGCCTCGTGAAACAGCTGCAGCGCCTCGCGCACCTGCCCGGCACTTTCCAGACCGAGCACTTGTTGGGCGATGATCTGACATTCGGCCAACTGCAGCTCGCGCACCGTCGCCTTGACCGGCGCAATCATCGGCACGCTCACCGACAGCTCATCCACCCCCAACCCCAGCAACAACGGCACCGCCAGACGCTCCGAGGCCATCGCCCCGCACACGCCGACCCATTTGCCATGGGCGTGCGCGGCCTTCACGGTCATGGCGATCAAGCGCAGTACCGAGGGATGAAAACTGTCGGCCTGACTGGCCAGGCGCGGGTGATCGCGATCCATCGCCAGGGTGTATTGCGTCAGGTCATTGGTGCCGATCGAGAAGAAATCCACCAGAGGCGCAAACCGGTCCGCCATCAGTGCCGCTGCCGGCACTTCGATCATGATCCCCAGTTTCGGCCGTTGCGTTAGCCCCAGCGCGAGGATTTCCTCGTCGAGCATCTGCCGCGCCAGACGCAGTTCCGACAGTTGCGTGACCATCGGCAACATGATGTGCAAATGCGTCAGATCGCAACAGCCGAGCATGGCCCGGAACTGCTCACGCAATAACTGCGGGCGCTCCAGGCACAAACGAATACCACGCACGCCGAGGAACGGATTGGTTTCGCTGTCCATGGGCACGTAGGCCAGCGGTTTGTCGCCACCGACATCGAGGGTGCGCACCACCAGATTGCGCGCAGGTCCGACACAGCGAGCGATGGCGCTGTAGGTGGCGACCTGTTCGTCATGGCTCGGTGCGTGATTGCGGCCCAGATAGAGAAATTCCGAACGCAGCAGGCCGACGCCCGCACCGCCCAGGGCCATTGCCTGCTCGGTCTCAGACAATGAGGCGACGTTGGCCGACACCTCGATGTGATGCCCGTCACGGGTCCGTGCCGCGAGCGTTGCATTGGCCAGCTCATGTTCATGGCGGTGACGCTGTTGCGCGTGCCGCGCCTGCCATTGGCTAACGGCCGCAGGATCGGGATGCACATGCAATTCGCCCTTGTCGGCGTCAAGCAATACCGGAGTGCCGTTGCACAGTGCGAGCATTTGCACCGGCACCCCGCAGATCGACGGCAGGCCACAGGCGCGAGCGAGAATCGCCACGTGGCTGGTCGCGCCGCCGCCGACCGTAGCGAACCCCAGTACTTTGCTGGTATCGATGCCAGCGGTCTGCGACGGGGTTAGCTGATCGGCGATCAGAATACTGTCTTGCGGCAACGCCAGCGCCTGCTCGGCAATCCCCAGCAGCAACTTGAGCACCCGGCGCCCGACATCGGTCAGATCCGCCGCCCGTTCAGCCAGCAGCGCACTGCCCAACTGGCGAAACATCGCTGCGGTTTCTTCAGTGGCTGCGCGCCAGGCGAACGCCGCGCTTTTGCCCTCACTGATCAGCGCCTGGGCCTGGTCGAGCAGTCCCGGATCTTCGAGCAGTTCCTGATGCGCCTTGAAGATCTCGGCTTCGGCCTCGCCAGCGGCGCTGTCGCGCAAATGCTGTAAGGCCAGATCCGCTTCGACCAAGGCAGTGGCGAGGGCCGCACGCTCGATGTCTGCTCCGCCGCCGAACTCGCTGACGTCGAAGACTGGCTCGCTGATCTGCACCACTTTGCCCAATGCCGAACCGGGTGACGCGCAGACGCCACGCAGAAGGGTCAGAACCTCGCTTTCAACCACCTCGACAGATGCCACTGCTGTCACCGTTTCACCGCAGCCCTCAACCAGTAATCGAGTCAGCGCCTCAATGGCGGCGTCAGCATCTTCGCCCACCGCACTGACCTGCACGCTGTCGCCGAAAGCGGTCTGCAACGCCATGATCGCCACCAGGGATTTGGCGTTGGCCCGAGCCTGCTGTTTGTGCAGGTAAATCTTTGCCGCGAAGCCCTTTGCCGCTTGCGCGAACACCGCTGCCGGGCGCGCGTGCAGGCCATTGGGGTTGGGTAGTTTCAACTGCTGTGAAAACACCGCCGGCGTTTCTGCTGCGCCTGGCTCTTCGCTGATCGTCTGTCCGCTGACAAGCCCAAGCAACGGCTGACCGGTTTCGACCCGTCCGCTCGACGCGACCAGCCAAGTGAACGGCTCCCCGCTGACCACCAGCATCAATGTCATCAGGCTGCGCGCATGTCGGGCAATGTAATCGGCGTCGAACTCGATCAGCGCCTGCCCCGCGGTGACCCGTTGGCCCTCTTCAACCAGACGGGTGAAGCCTTGCCCGGCGAGGTTCACCGTATCCAGGCCGATGTGCATCAAGACCTGCACGCCATGGTCGTCGGTTATGCTCACGGCGTGTCCGCTGGCCTGCACATTACTGATGACCCCGGCCATGGGCGCGCACAGGGTCGACGAGGTCGGGTCGATGCACAGGCCGTCACCGATCACGCGCCCGGAAAACACCGGATCGGGGACCTGCTCCAGCGCCATCAGGACTCCGGACAAAGGAGCCAGCAGTTGCAATTGTTGGGGTGTGGCCATGACGTCACCTGCAGTTTTATGCTTTGAAGTGCTCATGGAGCGCAACGCTCCACCAGCATCGCTTATTTCCACCAGTATTCGACCTGCAATCCGACATTCGCACCGTGGCGAGCACTGCCGAAGGCGCCGGTATCAGACAGTGCCGAGCCTTTGGCCAGTTCATTGGCCGCCCGTTTGGCCGCCTCGTTCCAGGTAGCGTACGTGTAATACAGGCGCACCTCTGGACGCGCCCAGAACTCAGGGCCTTTGGGCGACCAGGTCGGGGCAAACGTGAATTTGCTCAGCTTGCGCGTGCCGCCCTGGGCTTCGACTTGATCGTGGCCCAGTTCGGTCACCAGTTTGAAGTGGTCGCTGAGCGCATAGGTGGGACGCACACCTAGAGAGATCCAGTTCTGATCGGCACCGTCCGGGCGAATGTCTTTCTGGTACACCGCCTCGACCTGGCCACCGAAGCGCGGTGTCACCTGCCAGTCGAAAAACTCGACGATCCGGTAACTCTTGTTGCTCTCGTCCAGTTTGACGTTGCCGGTATAGCCCAGCCCGGTGCCCGGCCCTTCACCGTATTGCAGCGCCAGTTTGTTCTTGCCGCCGAGAAAACCCGTCTGCACATGTTGCGTGGTGATCGCCCAGCCCCGATGGGCATCGCGGCTGTCGGGTTTGTCGATATAGCTCAAGCCGAACTCCAGCTCACCGCCCGGGTTGGTCTTGAACCCGGCGACGTTGAAGTCGTGCCGATTGATGTAGTCCTTCTGGTACAGGTTGTCCTTGCGCGAAAAGGCGTAGCTGTATTTAAGGTCGCCGATCAACACGTCTTCGACCCCACCGCCCGTGGCGCTCTGGTTCCAGTAGTAGAAGTCGGAAATATGGATGTCATTGCGTTTGTAGTAACGGCGCCCGGCCCACAATGAACCACCGTTGAGTGCGGGCATCGCCGACCACTGCGCATAAGCCTGTGGCAAGCGGATCGAACCGTTGTCGTCCTTGAAGGTGGGGCTGCGGTCGTAGCGGTTGTACAGCGAGGCCATGCCGTCGACACTCAGTATCGAACCGTCGTCGAGGGTGTAAAGGTCCTGGCGCAACTCCAGCTCGCCGTACTGCTCGCACTCGTTACCCAAGCGATATTTGGTCTGCGCGCCCGGTAACTGGAAGCACGACTGACCGCTGCTGTTGACCGACGTGCCGACACCGCTGCGCAAGTAGCCGCCAAACTCCAGCGCCTCTGAAGCTGACGGTAAGGCCAGGCAAAAACCTGCCACTGCAAGGCTGCGATTTATTGTTGTTTTCATAAGCCACCCCATTGTTTTTATTGTCTGGTTGCATGAATTCGGCGCGCAAAAATCCCCCGCGCAGTGCTCTGCGTGTTTTTTGAAAGCTGGTTTTTCCAGTTAAATGTCAGGGATCAATCAGGTGCAGGACGAAGGACTCGTAAGGTCGCAAAACCACCTGCCGCTTGCGCAACGGGCCGTCCGGATAATTGCTGATCAACAGGCGCTGGCTCATTGACTCGCTGATGACTGTCGTCGGCAACTCCACTTCACAGGTTGTCCCGTAGAAGTTGTTCACCACCAACAAACGCTCGGCGCTGCCTTCACGCACATACGCCCAGACTTGCGGATGTTCGGGCAGTAATTGTCGGTACACCCCTTCGGTAATCAGCGATTCGCGGCGGCGCAGTGCGATCAGATTGCGATAGTGATGCAGTACCGAGTCGGGGTCATCGAGCTGCTTGGCGACGTTGATCTGCGCGGCATTGGCCGGCACTCCGATCCACGGCTCGACACTGCTGAAACCGGCGTTCGGCCCGGCGTCCCAGTGCATCGGCGTGCGCCCGTTATCACGGGACTTCTGCATGATCGCCGCCATATTGTCGGCGTCGCTGCTGCCGGCCTCGCGCCGTAGGCGAAAGATGTTCAGCGTCTCGACATCACGATAATGCTCGATCGACTCGAACCCCGGATTGGTCATGCCCAACTCTTCGCCCTGATACACGAACGGCGTGCCCTGCAGAAAGTGCAGCGCGGTGCCGAGCATCTTCGCCGAGAGTTCGCGGTACTCGCCGTCATTGCCGAAGCGCGAGACCACGCGCGGTTGATCATGGTTACACCAGAACAGCGCATTCCAGCCGCCGCCGACCTGCATGCCGATCTGCCAGTCGGACAGGATGCTCTTGAGCTGGAGGAAATCGAAGTCGGCGCGCACCCACTTCTGCCGGTTCGGATAATCGACTTTCAGGTGGTGAAAGTTGAAGGTCATCGACAGTTCTTTCGACTGCGGATTGGAATAACGAATGCAGTGTTCGAGGCTGGTCGATGACATCTCGCCGACATTGATAAGGTCGTGCCCTTCGAAAACCTCGCGGTACATCTGCTGCAAGTATTCGTGGACATTCGGCCCGTCGGTATAGAAGCATCGGCCATCGCTGGCGTCTTCGGGAAAGTCCGCGGGCTTGGAGATCAGATTGATCACATCCAGACGAAAACCGCCCACGCCCTTGTCCCGCCAGAACTGCATCATCCTGAACACTTCAGCGCGGACCTTGGGGTTGTCCCAATTCAGGTCGGCCTGGGTGTGGTCGAACAGGTGCAGGTAGTACTGACCGGTCTGGGCTTCGTACTCCCAGGCGGAACCGCCGAACTTGGATTCCCAGTTGTTCGGCTGATCTCGCCAGATGTAGAAATCACGGTAAGGGTTGTCGAGGCTGCTGCGCGCCTGTTGAAACCACACGTGCTCGATCGAGGTGTGATTGACCACGATGTCGAGCATCAGCTTGATCCCGCGCTTGCCCGCCTCGGCGATCAGCAATTCGCAGTCGGCCATGCTGCCGTAGCTCGGGTCGATGGCGTAGTAATCGCTGATGTCATAGCCGTTATCGCGTTGCGGCGAACGCAGGAATGGCGTGATCCACAAGCAGTCGACACCCAGCCACTGCAGGTAGTCGAGCTTGGCGACGATACCGAGCAGGTCCCCCGTCGGGTTGCCGGCGTGGCTATGAAAACTCTTCGGATAGACCTGATAGATCACCGAACGCTGCCAGTCTTGCATGGCACAACTCCTTCAATAAGTCCGTGCAGCTCGCGCCCACGTTGAAAAGCGATCGACTGTGGGAGCGAACTTGCTCGCGAAAGCACTTGATCAGGCAACCCGATAACCGGGCCTGACAATCTTCATGCTCAATGCACAGGTCAGAACAAACGGCACGAGCATGGCAATCAGCATTCCCAGCACAAACATCGGGATGTACTGCGGAATGATCGAGATGAACCCCGGTAGACCACCAACGCCGATGGCCGAGGCCTGAACCTTGTTCAGCGACAGGAACACGCAGCCCAGCGCCGAACCGGTCAGCGCGGCGTAGAACGGAAACTTGTAACGCAGGTTGACGCCGAACATCGCCGGCTCGGTGATGCCGAAGTAGGCGGAAATCGCCGATGTCGACGCCATGCTCTTGTCCCGTGCATTACGGGTCATCCAGAACACCGCCAGGGCGGCACTGCCCTGAGCGAGGTTGGACATGACGATCATCGGCCAGATAAAGGTGCCACCCTGGGTCGAGATCAATTGCAGGTCGACCGCGAGAAACATGTGGTGCATGCCGGTGATTACCAGCGGGGCATACAGCACACCGAAAATCGCGCCACCCACCATCGGCGCCAGATCAAACAGCATGACCAGCCCTTCGGTGATGAAGATGCCGAGGTGGCGGGTCACCGGGCCGATCACTGCCAGCGCCAGCACGCCTGTGACGACAATGGTGGTGATGGGTACAACGAGCAATTGAATGGCGTTGGGCACGCGCGCGCGCAGCCACTTTTCGATGACACTCATCACGTAGGCGGCCAGCAGAATCGGCAGGATCTGCCCCTGATAACCGACCTTCTCCACCTGAAACAGCCCGAGAATGTCGAAGTACGGCAGATGCTGCCCGTCCAGCCCGGCGACGGCCTTGCCATAGTTCCAGGCGTTGAGCAGGTCAGGATGCACCAGCATCAGACCGAGCACGATGCCGAGGATCTCGCTGCCGCCAAAGCGTTTGGCCGCCGACCAGCCCACCAGCGCCGGCAGAAACACGAACGAGGTGTTGGCCATCAGATTGATCAGGCTCCACAGCCCGTCGAGGTTCGGGTAGGCATCGAGCAGGGTCTGCCCGTCGATGAACATGCCTTTGGCACCGAGCAGATTGTTGATGCCCATCAGCAGGCCGGCAATGATCAGCGCCGGGAGGATCGGCATGAACACGTCGGAAAACACCCGCACCAGACGCTGCATGGCGTTGATCTTTTCGGCGCTTTTCTGTTTGACGTCAGCGATGGTCGACGCCGCGAGACCGGTCTGGCGACGCAGTTCGGCATAGACCTTTTCCACTTCGCCCGGACCGATCACCACCTGATACAGGCCCCCCGTGAAGAACGAGCCTTTGACCAGGTCAATCTGGTTGAGCCTGGCACTGTCGACCAGGCTCGGATCCTTAAGGGCCAGCCGCAACCGCGTGACGCAATGGGCGGCCTGCTCGAGGTTGTCGCTGCCGCCGAGGCTTTGCAGCAACTGCCGGGCGATGTTCGGATAGTCGTGGCTCATGCTAATTCTTCCGCTATGGATTGTTGTTATTGGCAGCACGCCGAAGCGAAAAATACTCGTCTGTACGAGTTAATGCAACAACTCGTACATACGAGTTTGTTTGTGTATATTCCCGCCAGACCGAGGGCGAATTTTCCTACCCGACCTTAAGGTGATTTCCATCGCCCACATGGACAAAGCCCTACCCTGGCCTTAAGGTTCGAAGCTTTGAGCACAGCCGGCACCGAGCCTCCCCATGAGCAAATACAACCAGATCTATAGCGATCTGCTGGCCAACATCACCACTGAGCGCCTGCAGCGCGGAGCCCGCCTGCCATCCGAAACCGAACTGATGGACAGCTATCAGGCCAGCCGAGGCACGGTGCGCAAGGCGATTGAACTGCTTCAGGAACGCGGCTTTGCGCAGAAAATCCATGGCAAGGGCACCTTTGTGCTGTCGACCGACCCGATCGAGTTTCAGCTCGGCGGCATCGTCAGTTTCCAGGAGACCTACCCGCGCCTGGGCAATGATGTCAGCACCGAAGTGGTCGAGCTGAGCCAGATCCCGCTCGAAGGCGCCCTGCTCGAACACATCCATGCCGAACCCGGCAGTCTCATCACCCGGATCAAGCGTGTGCGGCGGATCGACGGCAAACGCGTAATTCTCGACATCAACCACTTTGTCAGCGAAGTGATTCCCGGCCTGTCCCTCGAGATCGCCGAGCAATCGATCTACGCCCATATCGAACAGACCCTGCAGTTACAAATTGCCTACGCCCAACGCACCATCGAAGCGGTGCCGCGCAGCAAGGACGATCAACTGCACCTGGACCTCGACGGCCAGAGCCATGTGATCGTGGTCAGCAACCAGACCTTCCTCCAGGACGGCCGTCAGTTCGAGTACACCGAATCGCGGCACACCCTCGACAAGTTCTACTTTTCCGACGTGGCACGGCGCTGACCCCCGACATCTTTCGAACGATCATGTGCGGTACATATGTAGTGCACTCCCCTTGAGCGAGTCGGCCATGCTCGGCCCTCAATTCTCAAGGATGGAGAAAGCATGTACGCCACCCAACAAAGCCCTCTACCGAACGCGGCAGACAAAGCGGCGCTGCAGCGAATCGCCTATACCGTCGTGCAGAACTGCCCCGGCCTGCAGGACGCCGCCCATGAAGCCGCGCGTAATCTGCTGGAAGCAAAAGGCTTGTTGAGCCTCGATCCGGATCAGGTTTATTTCCATCGCTTCAAGACGGCCCAGAGCAGCACCCGCTCGTTTACCGGCTGGGAGCACATCCGCGAAAAACCCTACGAATCACTGACCCTGACACAGTTGGTCATTCATCGTTTCCGCGCCACCGACCAGGACAACGCCGACCTGCTCGATCTGTACGGCGGCTTCTACACCGAAGGTCCGCAGGGCGAGAACTTCGACGAAAAAAACCAGGTGTGCCTGCATGGCAACGAGGTCTTGAACGCGTTCTGGAACCTCGACTTCAGTGGCAACTACAGCACCACCCTGACGGACTTCTGGAACAGTCACAGCGAGGATTTTCGCACCTTGGCCAAGTGCAATTTCCTCAGCCGTGCGGTGCAGGCGCTGGACCTTGGGCAGCTCAGCGGCACTGACTTCCAATGGCTGACGGGCTCAGTGGTGGGGCCCGTCAGTTGGCCGGTGAGCCTGAGCATGCTGCAAGCGAGCCACACGCCAACGGGCGACGTATGCGCCTTCGACGTCGACGGGCATGTCGCCACGCAATTGCTGCGCATCGTCGACCCCGCCGGTCGCCAGATTATCTATCTGCCCAGTGAAACCGAGGCGTTCGTGATCAAGGAAACGGCAGCGGACCTGCATTGGTGGGTACTGGATCAACTGAACGACGCAAAACGCTGCGCGAACTTCCTGGATCACTTTGCCCTCGCCGATCGTCAGCACATGAACGAGAACATGTCCGATCTGATGAACCGATTGGTGAGCACCTGGGGCCGGGCCGACCATCAGTTGATCAACCGCGCAAATCAGGTGCTGAGCGATGATGCATTCAGCTGGCTGCGCGACTCGACCCGTCAGGCGATGTTTGCTGAAGCCCACCTGTCACTGACGTCCAATGGCGATCTGCGCAAAAAACTGTGGATCGGCTATCTGAGTGCCGGCCTCAAAGTGTTCGGTCCGATGGCCACTGTCGGTTGGCCGCTGGCGTTGCCGGTGATTGGCGCCACCGTGGCCAGCATGGGTCTGAATATCGATCAGGCGCAAAACGGCAAGACAAGGGCCGAACGCAAGGCCGGCGTGCAGAATGCGGTCCTGAATGGCATCAACCTGTTACTCAATCTGCCATTGCTGATCGGCACCGGGCCGATGCTGGAAATGGGCGCCGAGGTCGATGCGGCAGAGGCCGCAGAAATGGCCGAGTACAGCGAAGCCTTGAACCCTGCCACCGAGGCTGACAACCCAATGCAGATCATGGTGCCGGAGGATGTCGACACTAGCGTGCCAAATCTCGATGAAACAGTCCTGGTTCCGGCGCAGAACGTCCCACCGCCAGCGGTGCCCGAGCGTTATCAATGCAACGAGTTGCTCGACGGTACGGCACTCGGCGAGGAGTCCGGGAAATTCCACGGAATCTACCGTCTCGACACGGATCCGCCCTATGCCATTTTGATGAATGACACGCCGTACTATGTGCGCTACTTCACCAACTCTCGGGGCAGTGGCGACTGGGCGATCGTTGACCCGGAGCGACCCAACCAGCTCGTCCACGCCCTGCCAGTCCGTCTCAATGGCGAAGGTGACTGGGAGCGCATGCCTGCACTGGGGCTCAGAGGTGGAGGTCAATGCATGGGCAAGCAATGCGCCCCCGATATCGAACTCGATACCTTCGAACCTGCACCGCCCGAGGTACCCGCTCAACCGGCGCAGGAACCGCAACCGTCGACATCGCGCCCTCCTCGTCCAGTGACCAGCGCCTACGATATCGATCCAACGGTGCGCAGTTCGATAAGAAGCTGGGCGTTGAACCTCGACGAGGCCCATGTCCAGTTGCAGCCCGACGGAGCCGGCGGCTTTGCCATGGACGATCCGTTCGAGTTGTACGCATCCGGTAAGCGCCAACTCTTGCAGAGTTTAGCCAGAATTTTTTTCAAGAACCTGCCGTGGGTCATTCTGCCTGCGCGTCCGGCAATACCCGAAATCAGCCGCCTGATGCCGCTGGCCGATCTTGTCGACAGGATTTTTGAAAGTGCTTCAGGGCTGGTAGTGGGTGAAACCCTGAATCGCATCGCCAGCCTGCGTTTTCTGATTGAAAGCATGCCCGCGCTGGCCCGTCACGTAAAAACCCTCTACATGCGCGGACTGCTCAGTGACTTCGCTCAAGTTGAACTGAACCGCTATTTCAGCAGCGGCAACATGACTGCGCAATTACGCACTTACCTGAGCAGCCTGGGCACCGATCCCGCCGGTCGATTCAACCCGCTGGAACTGGTTCAGGCCGCGCGAGCAAACGGTGTTCGGATCCAGGCGATCGACTGCGCCGCGAGCTACAAAATGAAAGCACCGCTGCCCTCCGTCGACGAGCAAATGATGAGCACCTACCTGGCAAACGACATCATGACCGGCGACGCCTACCTCAACAGCCCGGGAAAATGGCTCGTAGTGACGGATGCTCACAACACCAATACCTTCCGAGGACTGATGGGTATCAGTGAATTGAAGGGCGGAATCGGCCTGCGAATCGCTGAAGTCGGCATCGGTGAAGAGCTGGGTGTGGATGTCGATCCAGGGATTGAAGTACCACGCGACAGCCCGCCCGGGGCTACCGTCAGGCAAGGGAATCCGGACCTTCTTCGCGCCGATTTGCGCTGGAAAGTTCAGGCCCCCGAGGTGAGCTGGAACGAGGAGACGCTGGAGAATCTCTTATACAGGCGCGGTATGTATCTGTTCGAAAAAACAGGCGACAGCTACACCCTGATCCACCGCAGCAAACAGGGTTTGCTGCAACGCACACCGATTACTCGATCGAGTGACGGCAAGGTGTCCCTCCACCGACCTGCATGGCAGCGTGTGAATGACATTGAGTTCGCCAGCCTGAGGGACATGTCGGAACGACTATCCGATACCGGGCTGATATTGCGCAGCCGGATTCCCGATTGAGGCTGATCGGTTAGAAATGAACGCCGCAAACGCAGAGGCCGCGTGAAACATTGCTTCACGCGGCCTCTTGTTTACCTGCACTCACACCGTCACGGCATGCGCGGGATCATTCCCACTCAATCGTCGCCGGCGGCTTGCTCGACACGTCGTAAGTGACGCGGGAGATGCCTTCGATTTCATTGATGATGCGGCCGGAAACGGTTTCCAGCAGTTCGTAAGGCAGGTGAGCCCAACGTGCGGTCATGAAGTCGATGGTTTCCACGGCACGCAGGGCCACGACCCAGGCGTAACGACGGCCATCGCCGACCACGCCAACCGATTTCACCGGCTGGAACACCACGAACGCCTGGCTGACCTTGTGGTACCAGTCGGCCTTGCGCAGTTCTTCGATGAAGATGTGGTCGGCACGACGCAGCAAGTCGGCGTATTCCTTCTTCACTTCACCGAGGATGCGCACGCCAAGGCCCGGGCCCGGGAACGGGTGACGGTAGACCATGTCGTACGGCAGGCCCAGTTCCAGACCCAGACGACGGACTTCGTCCTTGAACAGTTCGCGCAATGGCTCGACCAGTTTCAGGTTCATCTCTTCCGGCAGGCCGCCCACGTTGTGGTGCGACTTGATCACGTGGGCCTTGCCGCTTTTCGCGCCAGCCGACTCGATCACGTCCGGGTAGATGGTGCCCTGAGCCAGGTACTTGATGTTGTCCAGTTTGCAGGATTCGGCATCGAACACGTCGATGAAGGTACGGCCGATGATCTTGCGCTTCTTCTCCGGGTCGGCTTCGCCGGCCAGGTTATTGAGGAACTGGTCTTCAGCGTTGGCGCGGATCACCTTGACGCCCATGTTCTCGGCGAACATGGCCATTACTTGCTCGCCTTCGTGCAGACGCAACAGGCCGTTGTCGACGAACACGCAGGTCAACTGGTCGCCGATGGCCTTGTGCAGCAGTGCGGCAACCACCGAGGAGTCAACACCGCCGGACAGGCCCAGCAGCACGTTGTCGGTGCCGACTTGTGCGCGGATGTTGGCGATAGCGTCTTCAGCGATCTTCGACGGGGTCCACAGGGCTTCACAGCCGCAGATGTCCAGCACGAAGCGCGACAGGATGCGACCGCCCTGCTTGGTGTGGGTCACTTCCGGGTGGAACTGCACGCCGTAGTAAGCGCGTTCGTCGTTGAACATGCCGGCGATCGGGCAGCTCGGGGTGCTGGCGAGGATGTGGAAGTCTGCCGGCATTTTGGTGACCTTGTCACCGTGGCTCATCCACACGTCGAGACCGAACAGGCCGTCGGCGTCGATGTGATCTTCGATGCCGTCGAGCAGGCGGCTCTTGCCGACCACGTCAACGCGGGCGTAGCCGAACTCACGCAGTTCGGAACCTTCCACCTTGCCGCCCAGTTGCTCGGCCATGGTCTGCATGCCGTAGCAGATACCGAAGACCGGTACGCCCAGGTCAAACACGGCCTGCGGGCAGCGCGGGCTGTTGGCTTCGTGCACGGACTCGGGGCCGCCGGCGAGGATGACGCCTTTAGGAGCGAATTCGCGGATCGCATCTTCGTCCATGTCGAACGGGTGCAGTTCGCAGTACACACCGATCTCACGCACGCGGCGGGCGATCAGTTGGGTGTATTGCGAACCGAAGTCGAGGATCAGGATGCGGTGAGCGTGAATATCGAGGGCCATGGTAGAGCTCTGAAAAGCAGTTGCAAGCTTCAAGCTGCAAGCTGCAAGTTATCGGAAGCTGCGCGGTAGCTGCATGAATGCAGTACCGCTTGCAGCTTATAGCTTGTGGCTTATAGCTGTCGGCGTTAGCCGACTCGGTAGTTTGGCGCTTCTTTGGTGATCTGCACGTCGTGAACGTGGGATTCGGCCATACCGGCACCGGTGATCCGCACGAACTCGGGCTTGGTGCGCATTTCTTCGATGTCGGCACTGCCGGTGTAACCCATCGAGGAACGCAGACCGCCCATCAACTGGTGAATGATCGCCGTCAGGGTGCCTTTATACGGCACACGGCCTTCGATACCTTCCGGCACCAGCTTCTCGGCGCCTGCCGAGGAGTCCTGGAAGTAACGGTCGGACGAGCCTTGCGCCTGGGACATGGCGCCCAGCGAACCCATACCGCGGTAAGCCTTGTACGAACGGCCCTGGAACAGTTCGATCTCGCCCGGCGCTTCTTCGGTACCGGCGAACATCGAGCCCATCATCACGCAGGACGCACCCGCCACGATGGCCTTGGACAGGTCACCGGAGAAACGGATGCCACCGTCGGCGATCAACGGAACACCAGTGCCTTCGAGGGCAGCGGCGACGTTGGCGATGGCACTGATTTGCGGCACGCCAACACCGGCGACGATACGCGTGGTGCAGATCGAGCCTGGGCCGATACCGACCTTGACCGCATCGGCGCCAGCTTCGGCCAGGGCCTTGGCGGCAGCGCCGGTGGCGATGTTGCCGCCGATCACCTGCACTTCAGGGAAGTTTTCCTTGACCCAGCGAACGCGGTCGATCACACCTTTGGAGTGACCGTGCGCGGTGTCGACCACCACGACGTCCACACCGGCATTGACCAGCGCGGCAACGCGGTCACCGGTGTCTTTACCGGTACCGACGGCAGCGCCAACGCGCAGACGACCTTGATCGTCCTTGCTGGCGAGCGGGTAGGCTTTGGCTTTTTCGATGTCTTTGACGGTCATCATGCCTTTGAGGGCAAACTTGTCGTCGACAATCAGGACTTTTTCCAGGCGGTGCTTGTGCAACAGCTCGCGGACTTCGTTCTTGTCGGCGCCTTCGCGCACAGTGACCAAACGCTCTTTAGGCGTCATCACTTCGCGCACGGTGGCATCCAGACGGGTTTCGAAGCGTACGTCACGGGAAGTGACGATGCCGACCAGGTCGCCATCGTGCAGCACCGGAACGCCGGAAATGTTGTGCATGCGGGTCAAGTCGAACAAGTCACGCACCGTGGCATCCGCCTCGATGGTGATCGGATCCTTGACGACGCCGGCTTCGAACTTCTTGACCTTACGCACTTCGGCAGCTTGCTGCTCGATGGTCATGTTCTTGTGGATAATGCCGATGCCACCTTCCTGAGCCATGGCGATTGCCAGACGGGCTTCAGTAACGGTGTCCATGGCGGCAGAAACCAGAGGAATGTTCAGCTCGATGCCACGGGTAAGGCGGGTCTTGAGACTGACTTCGTTAGGAAGCACCTCGGAATAACCGGGCACTAGGAGAATGTCGTCGAATGTCAGAGCTTCTTGGCTGATACGCAGCATCGCGGGGGCTCCCGAGCGGGAAAATGGAAGCGCGCCATTATAGTCATCCACCCCCTGCTGTTCAATGTAAAACTCAGCCTAATATCAATGTTGCTGATATACGGAGATCCCCGCCGCTACAGCTCCACCTTGACCCAAGAGACAGGTTGATCGAGCCAATCGGCGAATTCGTCGATAAAGCTCTGCTTGAACCCGGCCTCCAGCCAGTTGTTGAAGATGAAGCCAAGGTTGGAGAACGCGCACTCCTGCAAATACAGAAAGCCGTTGATGTCGTCTTCATGCCCGCATTCCGGGCAGGTGAAGTTGTCGGTGCGCCCGGGCATCCAGTCTTCCAGGCTTTCGAACAACGCTTCGCCAACCTCGCGGCGACACTCCGCGCAACCGGCTTCTTCGAGAAACCCCTTGGCCGGTGTATAGATGCAGCGTTTGGTGATGATCTCCAACCCATTGACCGGCTCGCCAAACGGCAGCGCCTCGGGATGCAGCACCACCGCCCGCGCGCCGTCAGCCAAGGCGTACCCCATGCGATTGCCGGTGCGTCCGCAGGTCGTGAGCTCTTCCTTGACGATGTTCTTGCGCACCAGCCAACGCACGATCGCCCGTGCCCGGGGTTCGTGGACCGGCAGGGTGGAGATTTTCGGGACGATGATGCTTTGCGAATTCATGGGTGCAGCCTGCGACGTCAAATGGAAATTCTGCGGTGCTCACTCCGCTGCCTTCGCGGGCAAGCTCGCTCCGACAGATCTCGGCAGTCACAAATGTTGTGTACACCCGAGAGACCTGTGGAAGCGGGTTTGCCCGCGAAGGCGTCAGCGCGGCCGGCAGCTTAATCCCTGACAAAATCCGGTCAAGTGCCGAGATAGCGTCCGATCAACGCAATCCCGCTGGCCAGCACCAGCCACGTCACCAGCCGCACAAACGCCTCGCGCGACAAACGCATGGTCAACCGCCGCCCGATCCACAGCCCCAATGCCATGGCCGGCAACAGACACAGCGCCAGCATCAACAAGGGTAGCTCGGCATACACACCGGCGATGGCGAACAGGCTCAAACGCACCACCGTGCTGCAACTGATCAGCGCACTTTGCGTGGCCCGGGCCGCCTCTTTTGGCAGACGACTGTTGAGATAGATCGCATACAAGAAGCCGCCACTGCCGAATAACGCCCCGAACAACCCGCCCACCGTGCCCATCGGCACGGCCCACGCCGCCGACAATTGCGTCGGCCGCACATTCACCCACAGGCTGTAAACGGCATAGGCGCTGATAAACAGACCCATCAACAGCAACAGCACATCGGATTTGAGGTTAAGCAGGAAAATCACCCCCAACGTGCAACCCACCGCCATACTCGGCAACAAACGCAGCAGCTCGGGTTTCGCCACGTCCCGGCGCGAGGGCAGCAGATTGCCGAACGCCGCGACGAAATCCAGCAGCACCAGCAACGGCACGATTTTCGACAGCGGCATGAACAGAATCAGCATCGGCCCCGCGACCAGCGCCGTGCCGAATCCGGCAATGCCGAAGACAATATAGGCCAGCGTGATCCCCAACCCGATCATCGCCCAGCCACCCGCGCCCCACGTCCACTCACTCAACAACCCCAGCACACTCATCACTGCACATCCCCCATAAGCCTGAGATGACTTTAGCCAGCGCCAGGCGTTGCGACTAATATGTTCAAAGCCGCTTACTCATCTCGAAAAGGCATACCTCGTGCTCTCGACCCGTCAACTGCGCTACTTCGTGGAAATTGCCGAATGCGGCAGTTTCAGTGCGGCCGCTGAACGTCTGTTTATCGCGCAATCGGCGCTGAGCCGGCAGATCAAGGACATGGAAACCCGCCTGCAAACGCCGCTGTTCGAGCGCACCGCGCGCCAGCCACGGCTCACGGCGGCAGGTGAGGCGTTGTTGCCGCGAGCCAGAAACCTGCTCAATGAACTGAGCAAAGCCTGCGCGATGGCAACCGAAGTCGGCACCGGCCAACGGGGCACGTTGCGCCTGAGTCACTCGAGCACCGTGTCGATCAGCGGACATTTATTACGTCGGATCAGCACTTATCTCGATCAACAACCCGGCGTATCGCTGGACCTCGGCAAGCTGTCCTCCGAGGCGCAGCTTGAAGAGCTGGCTGAAGGACGTCTCGACGTTGGCCTGCTGCGCCTGCCGGTATTGCGTCAGCGTGAAGGGATTCAGGTGGCGCCGGTATTCACCGAACGCCTGCTGCTGGCGGTGCCGAACGATCATCGCCTGGCCGATTCGGCCTCTGTCGAACTGGTGCAACTGCGAGACGAGGCGTTCATCTCGATCCCTCATCCCCAGCGCGGCGGGCTCAGCTATCTGTGTGCCGACCTGTGCATGCGCCAGGGCTTTTTCCCCAAAGCGGCGCGGGTGATGTCGCGCAAGACCACTCAGCTGCAATTGATCCAGGCCGGATTCGGCATCGCCCTGCTGCCTGAGTCCATGCAGGACATCGCGCCGCCCGGCGTACGATTTCTTCCGTTGACGGATGCCGATTGCCAAAGCACCGTCGCCCTCGCCTATCGCCAGAATCCCACCCCGCTGATCCACCACTTCATCCAGGCTTTCAGCAATCCCCCATGTGGGAGCGAGCCTGCTCGCGAATGCGGACTGTCAGCCACTGAAGATGTCGAAGGATAAGACGCTTGCGCGAGCAGGCTCGCTCCCACAATTGGATTTGTGGTGATTCATGGAGATTGATCAGCAAATGCCTTTAAACTGCGCCCCATGATTAAAGATCCCTTTTCAAGGCTCGGCCTTGACCGCGAAGTCCTGACCGTCAGCCAGCTCAACGGCCGCGCGCGGGTGTTGCTCGAAGACGTGTTCAGCAACATCTGGGTCGAAGGCGAAATCTCCAACCTCGCCCGCCCGGCGTCCGGCCATGTGTATTTCACCCTCAAGGACAGCGGCGCGCAGGTGCGTTGCGCGCTGTTCCGGCAGAACGCGGCGCGGGTGCGCCAGGCGCTGAAGGACGGCCTGGCCGTGAAGGTACGCGGCAAGGTTTCGCTGTTCGAAGGCCGCGGCGACTATCAACTGATTCTCGACACCGTCGAACCGGCCGGTGATGGCGCGCTGCGTCTGGCGTTCGATGCGCTGAAGGAAAAACTCAGCGCCGAAGGCCTGTTCAGCGCCGAGCGCAAAGTGCCGCTGCCGGCGCATCCGCAGCGCATCGGCATCATCAGTTCGCCGACCGGCGCGGTGATTCGCGACATCATCAGCGTGTTCCGCCGCCGTGCACCGCAGGTGCAACTGACGCTGATCCCCACGGCCGTACAGGGCCGCGAGGCCACCGCGCAGATTGTCCGCGCACTGAAGCTGGCCGACGCCCGCGGTTTCGACGCGCTGATCCTCGCCCGTGGCGGCGGCTCGCTGGAAGACCTCTGGTGCTTCAACGAAGAGGCTGTGGCGCGTGCGGTCGATGCCTGTGTAACACCGATTGTCAGCGCTGTCGGCCATGAAACCGACGTGTCGATCAGCGACTTTGTTGCCGACGTACGCGCCCCCACGCCGTCGGCGGCTGCCGAACTGCTCGCCCCCGACTCCAGTCACCTGATCCGTCAGGTCGAAAGCCTGCATCGCCGCTTGGTGATGCGCATGCGTGACCGCTTGATGCGCGACCGTCTGCGCCTGGAAGGCATGGCCCGGCGCCTGCGGCATCCCGGCGAACGTCTGCGCCAGCAGGCGCAGCGTCTGGATGACCTGGACATGCGCATGCGCCGCGCCTTCGAGCGTCAGCTCAATACTCGTCGCGAACGCCTGATCCGTCTGGAAACCCGACTCGCCGGGCAACACCCGGGACGCCAACTGGCGATGTTGCGCCAGCGCCTCGACAGCCTCGCCGAACGCCTGCCCCGGGCCATGCGCGAAGGCCTGAAAAGCCGTCGCCTGCAACTGCACAGCCAGATGCAGACGCTGCATGTGGTCAGCCCGTTGGCGACCCTCGGTCGCGGTTACAGCATTCTGCTGGATGAGCGTGGCCAAGCGATCCGCAACGCCGCGCAGACCCACACCGGGCAGCGCCTGAAGGCCAAACTCGGCGAAGGCGAACTGCAAGTGCGCGTCGAAGACAACCACCTGACGCCTGTCACCCTTTCTTTACTGGACTGATCCATGCCGCGTTTTTTCGCTCCGTTATTGTTGCTGTGTTTGACCACCTTCAATGCCCACGCCGACAGCTACATCACCCGGCTACTCAACAAACCGGTGCCGGGCGGTGTGGCGGTGGTTGATCTGGGCGCAGCCGCGCAGGCACCGAAAGCCACCTATCAGGGCAAACCGGTGCTGGTGGTGAAAGAACAGAACAACTGGCTGGCGATTGTCGGCGTGCCGCTAACCGTCAAACCAGGCGCGCAGCAGATCAGCAGTGGCGGGCGTAATCTGCCGTTCACCGTGGGCAACAAGAAATATCCGGAACAACGCATCACCCTGAAGAACAAGCAGCAAGTCAATCCGGATCAGTCGAACCTCAAGCGCATCGAGGGTGAACTGGCCGAGCAGATCAAGGCGTATCGCAGCTTCAGCCCGAACACGCCGAGCAATCTGCTGCTGGACAAACCGGTCAACGGGCCGCTGTCGAGCAAGTTCGGTGTGCGTCGTTTCTTCAATGGCGAAGAGCGCAATCCCCATGCAGGCCTCGACTTTGCGGTACCGGCCGGCACGCCGATCAAGACCCCGGCGGCGGGCAAGGTGATTCTGACCGGCAACTACTTCTTCAATGGCAACACGGTGTTTGTCGATCACGGGCAGGGCTTCATCAGCATGTTCTGCCATATGTCGAAAATTGATGTGAAGGTCGGCGATCAACTGGCCCGTGGCGCGGTGGTCGGCAAGGTCGGCTCGACCGGGCGGGCAACCGGGCCGCACATGCACTGGAACATCAGCCTGAACGATGCGCGGGTGGACCCGGCGATTTTCATTGGCGCGTTCCAGCCTTAAACATTTGAATGGGCTGATGGCCTCTTCGCGAGCAAGCTCGCTCCCACAAGGATATGTGCATGAACACGATCCGATGTGGGAGCGAGCTTGCTCGCGAAGGCGGCCTGTGAAACACACTCATACCTGCCAACGCTCCACAATCCTCGATTGCGCCCCAATCTAGCCTCACGCAAACATCAACAAGATCTACCGCCTTAAGCGCAATAAAATCCTGCAAAACCCCAATTTCAGAGTATTCCTCTCAATTTTTTTCGACTGCTTGCCATCCTCTCCCCTCGCGGTTAGGGTTTAAGGCATGAAAACCTCTCACACCCTTATTCAGCTTCGCCAGCACCGCAGCCTGTGCCTCGTCAGCGCACGACTGCCGGGCTGAATCGCTGCGCCTCGTCCCACGCTTTTCCAAGAACTTTTGTTCCACCGGCAGGCCGCCTCTTTTCGGCCCAGACAATAAGGAATTTCCCGATGAGCATGCTCAAAGATCCGTCTTCGAAATACCGCGCGTTCCCCGTCATCAACTTGCCGGATCGCACCTGGCCGTCGAAAACCATCGACGCCGCGCCGATCTGGTGCAGCTCCGACCTGCGTGACGGTAACCAGTCGTTGATCGAGCCGATGGACGCGGTGAAGAAGCTGCGCTTCTGGAAGACCCTGGTTCAGGTGGGTGTGAAGGAAATCGAAGCCTCGTTCCCGGCCGCTTCGCAAACCGACTTCGACTTCGTGCGTACCCTGATCGAAGAAGGCCACATCCCGGACGACACCACCATCCAGGTGTTGACCCAGGGCCGTGAAGACCTGATCGAGCGCACCTTCGAATCCCTGCGCGGGGCGAAGAAAGCCATCGTTCACTTGTACAACGCCACCTCGCCGTCCTTCCGTCGCATCGTCTTCAACCAGGACAAGGACGGTATCAAGGCCATCGCCGTGAACGCCGCCAAGCTGTTCGTCAAATACGCAGCCATGCAGCCGGACACCGAGTGGACTTTCGAGTACTCGCCGGAAACCTTCAGCGCCACCGAGCTGGAATTCGCCAAGGAAGTCTGCGATGCAGTGATCGAGGTCTGGAACCCGACGCCTGAGCACAAGATGATCCTCAACCTGCCGGCCACCGTCGAATGCGCGACCCCGAACGTCTACGCCGACCAGATCGAATGGTTTGGCCGCAACATCAACCGTCGTGACAGCGTGATCATCAGCCTGCACACCCACAACGACCGTGGCACCGGCGTCGCCGCCACCGAGCTGGGCCTGATGGCCGGCGCGGATCGCGTCGAAGGCTGCCTGTTCGGCAACGGCGAGCGTACCGGTAACGTCGACCTCGTCACCGTGGCCCTGAACATGTACACCCAGGGCGTCGACCCTGAGCTGGACTTCTCCGACATCGACGGCGTGCGCAAAGTCGTCGAAGAGTGCAACCAGATTCAGGTGCACCCACGTCACCCGTACGTGGGCGATCTGGTCCACACCGCATTCTCCGGCTCGCACCAGGACGCGATCCGCAAGGGCTTCGCCCAGCAGCAACCGGATACCCTGTGGGAAGTGCCGTACCTGCCGATCGACCCGGCCGACATCGGCCGCAGCTACGAGGCGGTGATTCGCGTCAACAGCCAGTCGGGCAAGGGCGGTATCGCTTACTTGCTGGAGCAGGAATACGGCATCAGCCTGCCACGTCGCATGCAGATCGAGTTCAGCCAGGTCGTGCAGCGTGAAACCGATCGCCTGGGCCTTGAGATGACCGCCAAGCAGATCCACTCGCTGTTGATCAGCGAATACCTGCAAGCCAACACCCCGTACGCACTGGTCAGCCATCGCCTGCAGGAAGAAAACGGCAACAGCGCCGTCGAAGTGGAAGTGGCGAGCAAGGGTCAGGGCGAAACCAACCTGCACTGGCGCGGCAAGGGCAACGGTGCGCTGGAAGCACTGGTGGCCGGCCTGCCGATTCCGGTGGAAATCATGGACTACAACGAACACGCCATCGGCGCGGGGACCAACGCCAAGGCAGCGGCCTACATCGAATTGCGGGTGAACGGCGAGCGTGCGGTACACGGCGTGGGCATTGATGAAAACATCACCACGGCCAGCTTCAAGGCCCTGTTCAGCGCGCTGAACCGCTCGTTGAGCCAGCCGGAAGCGAAAGCGGCTTAAGCCTTCGCTGAAATACACAAAGCCCCGGGGTGCGAACCTCGGGGCCTTTTTTTGCCTGGTGCCTTTACGCTGACTTCAGTGGCCTCTTCGTGGGCGCTGCGAAGTTTCGACTTGCCCGCGAAAAAGCCAGATCAAGCGAGAAAAATCTCAGGCGTGCACATCGACACTCAACATTGCCTGTAACAAGGTCGCCTGCAGCACTTGAATGTTGCTGGCCGTCACGGCGATCTGTGTCTGGATTTCCATCACCTGCTGAGCCTTTTGCTCCGCGCTGGCGTTGCCGCGCTCGCTGCTGGCCAACTGAGCCTGCTGCTCGGCCAACAACTTCTGCGCCTCGGCGATCTGCTTTTTCAGGGCTTCGATTGGACTGCCAGCATCGCCGACTGAAGCGATGTTGGCATCTGCGCTGTTTACGCGCAGCTCACCGTCACCATTGGCATCGGTAGCGTTCAACGGGTTGGCGGTTTGCTCTTGCGGGTCGCGGATCGACACTTTTGACGGCGTAACCGGATAGGGATTGACGGCGGTGGCGCTGATGCTGGTCATTGGAAAATCCTCCTTGGCTGATCTTCCTATCGGCAAACAGCGCCAAACCTGAACGCAATTGTATGAGTGTTCATACAAACCTCAGATGAACTCGAAGGTGTCCGCGTCCAGATTTGCCGGAAAGCGCTCGCGATAAGCCGCCAGCGGCGCGGCTTCCAGTACGGCCTTGAACACACCGTCGGCCTCCCCTGCCGCCAGTAACATTTCGCCCTGGAAATCCAGGACCTGACTGTCGCCGGTGTAAGCGAAGCCCTTGCCGTCGGTGCCGACACGATTCACCGCCGCCACGTAACAGAGGTTTTCGATGGCCCGCGCCGGCAACAGGCGATTCCAGTGCAGACGCCGAGCCCCCGGCCAGTTGGCGGTGTACAGCAGCAAGTCAGTGTCCTGCGCATCACGGCTCCACACCGGGAAGCGCAGGTCGTAACAAATCAGCGGCCGTATCCGCCAGCCCTTGAGTTCGAACTGCACCTGGCGTTCGCCGGGGGTGTAGTGGTTGTGCTCGCCGGCCATGCGGAACAGGTGACGCTTGTCGTAATGCAGCACTTCACCGTCCGGCCGCGCCCACAACAAGCGGTTGCGATGGCTGCCGTCGGCCGCCTGAATGATCACGCTGCCGGTGATCACGGCATTGAACTTCGCCGCCTGCACCCGCAGCCATTTGCTGGTCGGGCCATTTTCGGCTTCGGCGAGGGTCGCGGACTCCATGGAGAAACCGGTGGTAAACATCTCCGGCAGAATGATCAGATCCGCACCGCGCGCCTGTTCCAGCAACTGCTCGAAATGCTCGAGATTGGCCTGGCGATCGTGCCACGCCAGACTGGTCTGGATCAGCGCCAGATTGAGATCGGGTAACGCACTCAGATCGCGCATAGTTTTGCCGCTGCTTCGCGCAGCGTCTCCTCGCGTTTGGCGAAGCACAGACGCACGAGGCGCCGGCCTTCGGGTGGATTCTGGTAGAACACCGACACTGGAATACTCGCCACACCGTGCTCGCGGGTCATCCACATGGCCATCTCGACGTCATTCAGGTCGGGGCGGATCTGCGAGTAATCGACCAGTTGAAAATAGGTGCCGGTGACCCGGGTAAAGCTGAAGCGCGACGGCGCCAGCAGATCGCAGAACAGATCGCGCTTGGCCTGATAGAAGCCCGGCAGTTCCTCGACGTGCTCGGGATGCTCGGCCATGTAATCGGCCAGGGCATATTGCAGCGGCGTCACACCGCAGAAACTGACGTACTGGTGCACCTTGCGCAGTTCGGCGGTCAGCGCCGGGGGAGCGACCACATAGCCAGTCTTCCAGCCGGTCACGTGGTAAGTCTTGCCGAACGAGCTGACGACGAAGGCGCGCTGATACAGCTCCTCATGGGCCAGTACGCTGACATGCGGCACGCCGTCGAACACCAGGTGTTCATAGACTTCGTCGCTGATCAGGTAGATGTCGCGCCCCCGGATCAGGGCCGCCAGTTGGTCGAGCTCGGCACGGCTGATCAGCGCGCCGCTGGGGTTGTGCGGGGTGTTGAGAACGATCATTTTCGTGCGCGGACTCAGGGCCGTGGCGAGCTTGTCGAAATCAATGGAGAAATCGTCCGGACTCAGCTGCACATGCACGCAACGGCCACCTGCCAGTTCCGTCGCCGGTTCGTAGCTGTCGTAGCACGGATCGAAGACGATGACTTCGTCGCCGCTGTGGATAACGGCCTGAATCGCACAGAAGATCGCCTGGGTCGCGCCCGGTGTGACGGTCACTTCGTGGTCGGCATCGACGTTAACCCCGTAACTGCGGGCAATCTTCGCAGCTATCTGCTGACGCAACGCCGGCAGACCGGTCATGGGTGAATACTGGTTATGGCCGCTGGCAACGTGCCGAGCCACCGCATCGCGCAGGGATTGCGGGCCGTCGAAATCAGGGAACCCCTGGGAAAGGTTGATGGCCCCGGTTTGCGCCGCGAGCTGAGACATCTGCGTGAAAATCGTGATGCCGACATTCGGCAGCTTACTGGTGATCATCGGAAGCCCCTTGCAGGTGAATTGCAAGTTTCAAGCGTCAAGCTGCAAGCTGCAAGCAAAAACCCGCGCCCACAAAAAAGGGCTTCATACGAAGCCCTCTCTGCTTTATCGCTTTTACTTGAAGCTTGCAGCTCGAAACTTGAAGCTGCTTTTTACTTCTTGTCGCGACGCTTCTTGCTGGCTTTCTTGTTGTGCGACATCAAACGACGCTTCTTGTTGACCTGACGGTCGGTCAGCGTGTTCTTGTTGCCTTCGTACGGGTTCTCGCCACCCTTGAACTCGATGCGGATCGGCGTACCGACCAGCTTCAGCACACGACGGTAGGTGTTTTCCAGATAGCGCACGTAGGACTTCGGCACTTTCTCGATCTGGTTACCGTGGATCACGATGATCGGCGGGTTAGCCCCCCCCAGGTGAGCGTAACGCAGCTTGATCCGACGGCTGTTGACCATCGGCGGCTGGTGCTCGCTGACCGCATCTTCAAGGATCTGGGTCAGGCGGCTGGTCGGCCAGCGGGTGACCGCCGACTTGAACGAGTTCTGCACCGAAGCGTAGAGGTTGCCCACGCCGGTACCGTGCAGCGCCGAGATGAAGTGGATGTCGGCGAAGTCGACGAAGAACAGGCGACGCTGCAGCTCGACCTTCACAAAGTCGCGCTCGCTCGGCGTCATGCCGTCCCACTTGTTGATCGCGATCACCAGCGCTCGACCGGCTTCAAGGGCGAAGCCCAGCAGGTTGAGGTCGTGATCGACCACGCCTTCGCGGGCGTCCATCACGAAGATCACCACGTTGGCGTCTTTGATCGCCTGCAGGGTTTTGACCACGGAGAATTTTTCGACTTCTTCGTGGATCTTGCCGCGCTTGCGCACACCGGCGGTGTCGATCAGCGTGTACTTCTCTTCATTCCGTTCGAACGGGATGTAGATACTGTCGCGGGTGGTGCCGGGCTGGTCATAGACGATCACCCGGTCTTCACCGAGCATGCGGTTGACCAGGGTCGATTTACCCACGTTCGGACGACCGATGATGGCGATCTTGATCCCGTCTTTTTCGCTCGGGCCAGGAATGCGCTTGGCTTCCTCGCCTTCGGCAACGATCTCTTCCTCTTCGCCTTCCTGCGGCTCGTCATCGTCACGCGGGAAATCGCTCAGAGCGGCTTCCAGCAACTGCGTGATACCACGGCCGTGAGCACCGGCGATCGGGATCGCGTGGCCCATGCCCAGCGGGGCGAACTCGGCGCGAGCCATTTCCGGGTCGATGTTGTCGACCTTGTTGGCCACCACGTGGGAACGCTTGTTACGTTTGCGCAGGTGTTCGGCGATCATCTGGTCGGCGGCGGTGAAACCAGCCTTGGCATCTACCAGGAACAGAACAACATCTGCCTCTTCGATGGCCAGCAGCGACTGCTCGGCCATTTTTTCGTCCATACCATGTTCGTCACCGGAGATACCGCCGGTGTCGATCAGAATGTAGGAACGCCCTTGCCACTTGGCCTCACCGTACTGGCGATCACGGGTCAGACCGGACAAGTCGCCGACAATAGCGTCGCGAGTCCTGGTCAGGCGGTTGAACAAGGTGGATTTGCCGACGTTCGGTCGGCCCACCAGGGCGATTACGGGAACCATGCGGCTCTCCACTTCGTTATTTCAGAAAATACAAAAGCCGCTGCGAGGCAGCGGCTGGTGCTCGGGGCAACACTGTGGGAGCGGGCTTGCTCGCGAAAAACGCTAACAGCACCGCGTTTATTCAGGCTGTACGCGTCATCGTTGACGCCCTTCGCGAGCAGGCTCGCTCCTACCAGTGAAGCTGCCTGGGGGTGTTAACCCCAAGCATAGTTCTTACTTGATGGTCAGGGCTTCCAGTTTGCCGCTGTTGCCATACACATAAATCGTGTCACCCACCACCAGCGGACGGGCACGCAGGCCGTCGCTGTCGATGCGCTCACGGCCGACGAAACGACCGTCAACCTGACTCAGCAGGTGCAGATAACCTTCCAGGTCACCTACTGCAACATAGCTGGAGAACACTTCCGGAGCCGACAGTTGACGACGAGCCAGCGAGTCGTTGCTCCACAGCGCGGTGGTGGAACGCTCGTCGACGCCTTCAACGGTGCCCGAGGACAGGCTCACGTAAACGCTGCCGAAACCTTGGGCAATACCGGCATAGCTCGACGCATCGCGCTGCCAGAGTTGACGGCCGCTTTCCAGATCCAGTGCCGCCACGCGACCCTGATAGCTGGCCACGTACAGGGTGCCGCCGGACAGCAGCAGGCCGCCGTCGATGTCGACCACGCGCTCCAGTTCCGAACGACCCTGTGGAATCGCGATCCGTTGTTCCCAGACCGGCACGCCGTTGGAAATGTCCAGCGCGACCACTTTACCGGTGGACAGACCTGCCACCGCGAGGCGGTTGGTCACCAGCGGTGCACTGGTGCCACGCAGGGTCAGCACGGCCGGGGTGCTGTCATACACCCAGCGTTGCGTACCGGTGGCAGCATCCAGACCGATCAGACGATCGTCCTGGGTCTGCACCACTACGACGTCACCGTTGTTGGCCGGCGGTGCGAGGACTTCACTGGTCACGCGCGCGCGCCACTTCTCTTCACCGTTGCTGGTGTCCAGAGCGACGACTTCGCCACGCAGCGTACCGATCAGCACCAGACCGTAGCCAACGCCGACAGCGCCGGAGACAGGCAGATCAAGATCCTGCTTCCATTTCACGTCGCCATTGCCGCGATCCATGGCCATCACCACGCCGGTTACATCGGCGGCGTAGATGGTGTCACCGTCGATCGCCGGCACCAGCATGTTGTAGGTTTCGCCCTGACCGTCACCGATCGAACGACTCCACTGCTTGTGCAGAACCACTTCTTCTTTGAAGTCGGTCAGCTCGGCCGGTGGCAATTCTTTTTTGCTGTTGCTGCTGCAACCCGCGGCCAACAAGGCCAGAGCCAGCAATGCTGCATGCTTCCAACGGATCACGTCACGCATCCCCTTTGGCCAGGTCGTCGAGCTTGATTTGAAGGCCACCGACCGCCGCTTCATCCGACAGTGCTGCCTTGGCTTTTTGATACGCCTTGTTCGCGTCATCGGTACGGCCCAACTGCACCAGCAGGTCGCCCTTGAGTTCTTCGCGAGTGGCCAGGAACGCTTTGTCGGCGTCGCCGTCGAGCAGTTTCAGGGCGTCTTCGGCCTTGTTCTGCGCGCCGAACACCTGCGCCAGACGCTGACGGGCGATTTCGCCCAGCGCCGGGTTGGCCGGTTTGTCGACAATGGCTTTGAGCTCGGTCGCCGCGTCGTCCAGCTTGCCGCTGTCGACCGCCACTTTTGCCACGAACAGGCTGCCGTACTGCGCGTACGCGGTGCCGCCGAATTCGCTGTTGAGCTTGCCGGCCAGATCCGCAACGCGGGCCGCATCAGGCTTGCCGTCAGGCGTCAGCGTGGTTTCCAGCAGTTGCTGATAAAGCACCGAGGCGCCTTGCGACTGGTTGCTCTGATACTTGTGATAAGCCTGCCAGCCGAACACGATAACCAGTGCCAACAGGCCGCCGGTGACCAGAGGTTTGCCGTTGCGTGTCCACCAGTCCTTCAAATCCGCCAACTGTTCGTCTTCGGTACTCGACACCCCAATACTCCTTAATCGCTAAATCGGCTGTTTAGACAGCTTCAACCCTGCACGACGCAGGTGGCCAGGTGAGCGGCGAGCGCATCCCAGGCAATGCTTTGTTGTTCGCCCTGGCCACGCAGGGGTTTGAAACCTACCACTTGCTGGGCCATTTCGTCGTCACCCAGGATCAGTGCGTACAGCGCACCGCTCTTGTCGGCTTTCTTGAACTGGCTTTTGAAGCTGCCGGCGCCTGCATTGACTTGCAGACGCAGGTTTGGAAGCTGATCGCGGACACGCTCGGCCAGGGCCAGGCCGGCCAGTTCGGCTTGCTCACCGAAGGCGCAGAGGTAGACGTCGACCTGACGGGAGATTTCTTCCGGGATCTGCTCGAGGGTTTCCAGCATCAGCACCAGACGTTCGATGCCCATGGCGAAACCCACGCCGGTAGTCGGCTTGCCGCCCATCTGCTCGACCAGACCGTCGTAACGACCGCCCGCGCAGACAGTGCCCTGGGCGCCGAGCTTGTCGGTGACCCATTCGAATACGGTTTTGCTGTAGTAATCGAGGCCGCGTACCAGCTTCGGGTTGAGCACGTACGGAATGCCGACGGCATCCAGACGCGCCTTCAGGCCTTCGAAGTGGGCACGGGATTCGTCATCCAGGTAGTCCGCCATCTTCGGCGCACCGACCAGCACCGCTTGAGTGTCGGCATTTTTGGTGTCGAGCACGCGCAGCGGATTGGTTTTCAGGCGACGCTGGCTGTCTTCGTCGAGCTTGTCGTGGTGCGCCGAGAGGTACTCGACCAGCGCTTCACGGTAACGACCACGGGACTCGCTGGTGCCCAGGCTGTTGAGTTCGAGCTTGACCGCATCACGGATGCCCAGCTCGCCCCACAGGCGCCAGGTCATGATGATCAGCTCGGCGTCGATGTCCGGACCGTCGAGGTTGAACACCTCCAGACCGATCTGGTGGAACTGGCGATAGCGGCCTTTCTGCGGACGCTCGTGGCGGAACATCGGGCCGATGTACCAGAGTTTCTGCACCTGGCCACCGCCGGTGATGCCGTGTTCGAGCACCGCACGCACGCACGCCGCGGTACCTTCCGGACGCAGGGTCAGGGAGTCGCCATTGCGGTCTTCGAAGGTGTACATCTCTTTTTCGACGATGTCGGTCACTTCACCGATCGAGCGCTTGAACAGCTCGGTGAATTCGACGATCGGCATGCGAATCTGCTTGTAACCGTAGTTATCCAGCAAACGCGCAACGGTGCCCTCGAAATAACGCCACAGCGGGGTCTGTTCGGGCAGGATGTCGTTCATGCCACGTATGGCTTGCAAAGACTTGCTCACTTTAAATCCTTAAATTCGTTCGGCGCTTCAGTCAGGCTCAGCCGCGCGCGATAACCGCTGCGTCAGCTTCGACCTTCTCGGCCGCTTTCTCGCGGATCAGCTTTTCCAGCTCATCCACCAGATTGTCATTCGTCAGTTTCTGCGACGGCTTGCCGTCGATGTAAATCAGGTTTGGCGTACCGCCGGTCAAGCCGATATGGGCTTCCTTGGCTTCGCCGGGGCCGTTGACCACACAACCGATCACCGCGACATCCAGCGGCACCAGCAGGTCTTCAAGACGCCCTTCCAGCTCGTTCATGGTCTTGACCACATCGAAGTTCTGCCGCGAGCAGCTCGGGCAGGCGATGAAGTTGATGCCACGGGAACGCAGATGCAAAGACTTGAGAATGTCGTAACCGACCTTCACTTCCTCGACCGGATCGGCCGCCAGCGAGATGCGGATAGTATCGCCAATCCCCTCGGCGAGCAGCATACCTAGGCCCACGGCGGATTTCACTGTGCCCGAACGCAATCCACCGGCTTCGGTAATGCCCAGGTGCAGCGGCTGGACGATTTCCTTGGCCAGCAAGCGGTAGGCTTCGACGGCCATGAACACGTCAGAGGCCTTCACGCTGACCTTGAAGTCCTGGAAATTCAGGCGTTCGAGGTGCTCGACGTGACGCAGGGCTGATTCGACCAGGGCGGCCGGGGTCGGCTCGCCGTACTTCTTTTGCAGGTCTTTTTCCAGGGAACCGGCGTTGACGCCGATGCGGATCGGAATACCGCGATCACGGGCAGCATCGACCACGGCGCGCACGCGGTCTTCACGACCGATGTTGCCCGGGTTGATACGCAGGCAGTCCACACCCAGTTCGGCGACGCGCAAGGCAATCTTGTAGTCGAAGTGGATGTCGGCAACCAGCGGCACCTTGACCAGTTGCTTGATCTTGCCGAACGCCTCGGCGGCGTCCATGTCCGGTACCGAAACGCGGACGATGTCGACGCCGGCCGCTTCCAGACGATTGATCTGGGCAACGGTGGCAGCCACATCATTGGTGTCGCTGTTGGTCATGCTCTGCACAGCGATAGGCGCATCGCCGCCAACAGGTACGTTACCGACCCAGATCTTGCGCGAAACGCGACGTTTGATTGGAGATTCGCCGTGCATGACTTATTGACCCAACTTCAGGCGAGCAGTCTCGCCACTGGTGAACGGAGCGACATCGACCGGCTGGCCGTTGTAGCTGACCTGTGCGGCGCGGGCAACACCCAGGCGCACACTGAGCGGCGGCTTGCCGCTGACAGCCACGCTGTCGCCTTTATGCTTCAGGCCACTGAACAGCACTTTGCCACGGCCATCGGTGACTTGTGCCCAGCAATCGCCGGTGAATTGCAGCTGAACCTGACCATCGCCGGCCGCCGGAGCCGCCACTTCTGCGGTCGGCGCAGGCGCCACCGGTGCAGTGACGGTTGGCGCAGGCATGGCCGGAACAGCCGGTGCCGGAGTCGCCGCAGGGGCAACGACCGGCGCCGGGGTATGAACTGGTGCGGTTGGCGCTACCGCCGGCGCAGTTGGTGCCGTCGCCGGAGCAACAGGCTCGGCACCGGTCGATTCTGCGGTGGTTTCGGAGGGTGGCAAGGCCAGGGAAGTCGAGCTTTCGGCCTGGTTTTGCGCGACTGCCTGGTCTTCCGGCTCGTCGATCGGATGAATCTGGGTAGTGCCGTCGGCGCCCTCGACTTCGACGTGCTCCGGGGCCAGGGTGGTCAAATCCTTGATCCGCTGCGACGTCTGATCCTGCCACCAGACGAAACCGCCGCCGATGACCGCGATCAGCAACAACAGGCTGACGATACGCAAGATCGTGTGGGAGACCCGCACTGGCTCTTCGATACGGCCCAAGGCGTGAACGTTGCTGCCCTGGGAGTCGGTACCGGTGGACTGGTCGAATTGCTGAACCAGAACGGTCTGGTCCATGCCGAGCAATTTGGCATAGGCGCGAATGTAACCGCGAGCAAAGGTATGCCCCGGCAGCTTGTCGAAAGCGCCGGCTTCAAGATTGCTCAGGGAAGACACGGTGAGGTTGAGCTTGAGGGCCACTTCGGCCAGCGACCAGCCATTGCTTTCGCGGGCCTGGCGCAGAGTCTCACCGGGGTTAACGCGATTCGCTGCTACAACTTCGGGATGCGCCGCTTTCATCATTGCTCCGACAGGTATTGCTGATATTCCGGCGTACCGGGATAGAGTCGTTTTAATTGCAGGCCGTAACTGGCGGCCTTGTCGCGATCTTCAAACACTTTTGCCAGCCGAACGCCGAGCAATAGACTACGTGCATTTTGCTCGGTTAGCAGGCTGAAACGGTCGTAATAGTCACGCGCGGGCACATAATGCCTGTCTTCGAAGGACAACTCAGCCATTTCCAGCAAGGCACGCGGTTGTTGACGATTCAGACGCAGAGCCTTTTCCAGCTGCTGCTGCGCCAGATCGCGCTGACCGAGCTTCGCCGCCGTCATGCCGAGGTTCTCGAACACTCGCGAACGCTCAGGATACAGGGTATCGGCGGCCGCCTGTTCAAAACGCTCGTAGGCTTCCTTGTAACGCTGTTCTTCGTAGAGAAAACTGCCGTAGTTGTTGAGGGTGCGCGCATCGGCGGGTCGGGAGGACAGGGCTTTGCGAAAGTGCTCGTCAGCCAGTTTCGGCTCCATTTCGGCCTGAAACACCAGCCCGAGGGCGGCATTGGCGTCAGGGTCGGAATCGTCAAGCTCCAGCGCCTTCTTCAGCGGCACCTTGGCCCGCTCGGTCATGCCCTGCTGCAAGTACCCCAGGCCCAACTGCACGTAGGCAGCCCGCGCTTCATCGCGGCCCTTGCTGGTCTTCATCGGGTTGTAGTCACCCGACAGGACACAACCAGCACACAGGCTGGCCATCAGCAACAGCAGCGCAAAGCGCAGGGACATAGAGATCCTCTCTTAGTTAGTGTTCGCGGCGTTCTGTGCCAGATCGCTGTCGGCGCTCAACTCACGCACGGCGATGTAACGTTCGCTGCGACGGGTGCGATCCAGCACCTGCCCTACCAATTGACCACACGCGGCGTCGATGTCTTCACCACGGGTGGTGCGGACGGTGACGTTGTAACCGGCCTGATGCAGTTGATCTTGGAACCGGCGGATAGCGTTGTTGCTCGGCCGCTCGTACCCGGAGTGCGGGAACGGGTTGAACGGGATCAGGTTGATCTTGCACGGAATGTCTTTCAGCAACTCGATCATTTCCACGGCGTGCTCAAGTTTGTCGTTGACGTCCTTGAGCAAGGTGTACTCGATGGTCAGCACACGCTTCTCGCCGAGGGCGGACATGTAGCGCTGGCACGACTCGAGCAGCATCTTAAGCGGATACTTCTTGTTGATCGGCACCAATTGGTTACGTAATGCGTCATTCGGTGCGTGCAGGGACAACGCCAGGGAGACGTCGATGTGCTTGGCCAGCTCATCGATCATCGGCACCACACCCGACGTGGACAGGGTCACGCGGCGCTTGGAGATCCCGTAGCCGAGGTCATCCATCATCAGATGCATGGCGGCCACGACGTTGTCGAAGTTCAGCAGCGGTTCGCCCATGCCCATCATCACCACGTTGGTGATGGCGCGGTCGATGGTAGCCGGAACACTGCCGAAAGATTTGTTGGCAATCCACACCTGACCGATGACTTCGGCGGCAGTGAGGTTGCTGTTGAAGCCTTGCTTGCCGGTGGAGCAGAAACTGCAGTCCAGGGCACAGCCTGCCTGGGACGAAACGCACAGCGTGCCGCGTTTGCCCTGGGGAATGTACACGGTCTCGACACAGCTGCCGGACGCCACGCGCACCACCCACTTACGGGTGCCGTCGCTGGAGATGTCCTCGCTGACCACTTCGGGACCACGAACCTCGGCAATAGCCTTGAGCTTGTCGCGCAGGGCCTTGCTGACGTTCGTCATGGCGTCGAAATCATCGACGCCAAAGTGGTGAATCCATTTCATTACCTGACCGGCACGGAAACGCTTCTCCCCGATTGAGTCGAAGAATTTTTCCATTTCCGGCTGGGTCAGACCCAGCAGGTTTGTTTTAACAGTCGATGTAGTCATGGATTCACCTTCACTCTCAAGCCAATGCTTAGCGAGTGGTTACTTCAGTAGCTGCGAAGAAGTACGAGATTTCGCGAGCAGCAGCGGCTTCGGAGTCCGAACCGTGAACGGCGTTGGCGTCGATCGACTCAGCGAAGTCAGCACGGATGGTGCCGGCAGCAGCTTCTTTAGGGTTGGTAGCGCCCATCAGCTCACGGTTGCGAGCGATAGCGTTTTCGCCTTCCAGAACCTGAACAACAACCGGACCGGAGATCATGAAAGCAACCAGGTCACCGAAGAAACCACGCTCTTTGTGCTCAGCGTAGAAGCCTTCAGCTTCGGCTTTGGACAGCTGCTTCATTTTCGAAGCAACAACTTTCAGACCAGCCTTTTCGAAGCGGGTAACGATTTCGCCGGCAGCGCCTTTAGCAACGGCGTCAGGCTTGATGATGGAGAAAGTACGTTGAACAGCCATGGTGTAACTCCAGAAACGGTAATTTGCGAAAAATTAAACCCGCGAATTATACGCGGGTTCTTGGGTATTGCCTAACCTGCGAGGACGATCAGTCGACTTCTTCGATCCAGAGCGCCTGAACCGCTTCCAACACTTTCTCGCCGACACGGCCAGAGGTGTTGTCGAAGTCAGGCAGTTCCATGATCCATCGCTGCAGGTCGACGAAATTGACAGAAAGCGGATCTACATCCGGTTTGGCTTCGGCCAATTCTTCTGCAATGCGATTAACATCATTCCAACCGTAGCTCATGACAGTCTTACCAGTCAGTGCGGCGCTTCAGCCGCATGGTTAAGCGAATATTTCGGGATTTCGACGGTGATGTCTTCTTCACCAACGATAGCCTGACAGGCCAGACGCGACTGCGCTTCAAGACCCCAGGCGCGATCGAGAAAGTCTTCTTCCAGCTCGTCCGCCTCTTCCAGCGAGTCGAAACCCTCGCGGATGATGCAGTGGCAGGTGGTGCAAGCGCAGACGCCGCCACAGGCACTTTCCATCTCGATATGGTGTTCGTGGGCCAGTTCAAGAATAGATGTGCCGGGCGCAGCCTCGACCACCATGCCCTCAGGGCAAAACTTCTCGTGTGGCAGAAAAATGACCTGCGGCATCAGATATCCTCGATTTCATTCAGATTGCGCCCCGACAGAGCGGCTTTCACCGTCAGATCCATGCGGCGGGCAGCAAAAGCATCGGTCACTTGCGACAGACGTTTGGTCTGCTGCTCGATGGCGTAACCATCGGTGCCTTTCATCAGTTCAGTCAGTTCCTGCACCTGCAGGTCGATGACCATGCGCTCTTCGGCGTCGAGCAAACGCTCGCCATCGGCCTCCAGAGCGCCCTGCACCGCCTCGATCAGGCGCTGGGCATCGACTTGCTGCTCACGCAGAACACGAGCGACCTTGTCGTCGTTGGCGTGCTGGAACGAGTCCTTGAGCATCTTGGCGATTTCGCCGTCGGTCAGTCCGTACGACGGCTTGACCTGAATACTCGCCTCAACGCCCGAACCCAGTTCACGGGCGGACACGCTGAGCAGACCGTCGGCATCGACCTGGAAGGTCACGCGAATCTTCGCCGCCCCGGCCACCATTGCTGGAATGCCGCGCAGTTCGAAGCGTGCCAGGGAGCGGCAGTCGCTGATCAGCTCGCGCTCGCCCTGCAACACGTGGATCGCCATGGCCGACTGGCCATCTTTATAAGTGGTGAAGTCCTGAGCGCGAGCGACCGGGATGGTGGTGTTGCGCGGAATCACCTTCTCCATCAGCCCGCCCATGGTTTCCAGCCCCAGGGACAGCGGAATCACGTCGAGCAGCAGCAGTTCGCCGCCATCACGCTTGTTGCCAGCCAGCGTATCCGCCTGGATCGCGGCCCCGATGGCCACCACTTGATCCGGGTCGATTTCCGTCAATGGCTGACGACCAAAAGCTTCGGCGACCGCTTCACGCACACGCGGCACACGGGTCGAACCGCCGACCATGACCACGGCGTGTACGTCTTCCAGTTCGATACCGGAATCGCGTACGGCACGGCGGCAGGCTTTCAGGCTGCGGGCAACCATCGGCTCGATCAGCGCATCGAAGGCTTCGCGGGTCAACTGCGCTTTCCAGTCACCGTAGGCGACTTCAACGCTGGCGGCATCGGTCAGGGCTTCTTTGGCCGCGCAGGCGGTTTGCAGCAGATTGCGTTGTGCGCCCGGATCGAGATCGGCGGACAGCCCGGCGCTCTCGATGATCCAGCCGGCAATCGCGTGGTCGAAGTCATCGCCACCTAGGGCGCTGTCGCCGCCGGTAGCCAGTACTTCGAAAACACCGCCAGTCAGGCGCAAAATCGAAATATCGAAAGTACCGCCGCCCAGGTCATAAATCGCGACCAGGCCTTCGGCATGTTGATCCAGACCATAAGCCACAGCGGCTGCGGTCGGCTCGTTGAGCAGACGCAGCACGTTCAGACCGGCGAGTTTTGCCGCATCCTTGGTGGCTTGACGTTGCGCATCGTCGAAATACGCCGGAACGGTGATCACCGCGCCAACCAGTTCGCCACCCAAAGTAGCTTCAGCACGCTGACGCAGGACCTTGAGGATATCGGCAGAGACTTCGACCGGGCTTTTCGGGCCCTGCACGGTGTCGATGAACGGCATGTGCGATTCGCCGCCGACAAAGCGGTACGGCAGTTGCTCGCCCAATTGTTTGACGTCGGACAGACCGCGCCCCATCAGGCGCTTGACCGACAGCACAGTGTTCAAGGGATCGGAGGACGCGGCCAGCTTGGCCGATTCGCCAACCTCGACGCGATCGGCGTGATAACGCACGGCGGACGGCAGGATGACCTGCCCGTCAGCGTCGGCCAGTGGCTCGGAAAGACCACTGCGCAACGCAGCGACCAGCGAATTGGTAGTGCCCAAGTCGATCCCCACAGCCAGACGACGCTGGTGCGGTTGAGGACTTTGGCCGGGTTCGGCGATCTGCAGTAGGGCCATCGTGATCAGGACTTATCTGTATATCAGGCGTGCGACCGGAGCGGCACTGGGTTAATCGTCGAGGCGCTCTTCTAACTGGCGCACTTCGTAGGTGAGCTTGTCGAGGAACTGCATGCGTCGCATCAGGCGCTCGGCCTGTTCGCGTTGCGCTGCATCATCCCAACAGGCTGCGAAGCTTTCGTTCAACTGTTCCTGAGCGACTTTCAGGCGCCGCTTGAACACAGCAACACCGTCAAGATCGGCGCTGTCCTGGAGGTCTTCGAGCTCTTCGCGCCATTGCATCTGCTGCAAAAGAAACTCGGGGTCGTGAACCGTGACCTCCATCGGCACTTCATGCCCGCTGATGGTCAGCAGGTAGCGAGCGCGCTGGGCCGGACTCTTGAGCGTCTGATAGGCGTCGTTGAGCCGTGCAGACTGCTCGAGCGCCGACCGCTGCTCGCGCTCGGAAGCGTCGGCAAAGCGGTCAGGATGAACGCCGCGCGCCAACTCACGATAGCGCGTGGCCAACTGCTCGAGATCCAGGCGGAAGCTCGGTTGCAGCTCGAATAAAGCGAAATGACAAGGAATACCCACGACAAGCCTCAGATGTTGAAGCTTTCGCCGCAGCCACATTCACCGCGTACGTTGGGGTTGTTGAACTTGAAGCCTTCGTTCAACCCTTCCTTGACGAAATCGAGCTCGGTGCCGTCCAGGTAAGCCAGGCTTTTCGGGTCGATGATCACTTTTTCGCCGTGACTCTCGAACACCTGATCCTCGGCAACCACCTCGTCGACAAACTCCAGCACGTAGGCAAGGCCGGAACAGCCTGTGGTGCGAACACCCAGACGAATCCCTTCACCTTTGCCGCGCCCGTCGAGGGAGCGTCGCACGTGTCGAGCAGCCGCTTCTGTCATGCTGATAGCCATCGTTGACTCCTTACTCGTCGCCCAATGCTTAGATCAAGCCTTTCTTCTGCTTGTAATCGCGAACAGCTGCCTTGATGGCATCTTCAGCGAGTACCGAGCAGTGGATTTTCACTGGCGGCAGGGCCAGTTCTTCGGCCAGCTGAGTGTTCTTGATGGTTTCCGCTTCGTCCAGGGTCTTGCCCTTCATCCACTCGGTGGCGAGGGAGCTGGAAGCGATTGCCGAACCGCAGCCGTAAGTCTTGAACTTGGCGTCTTCAATCACGCCCTGCTCGTTGACCTTGATCTGCAGACGCATCACGTCGCCGCACGCCGGCGCGCCGACCATGCCGGTGCCGACATCCGGATCTTCGGCATTCATCTTGCCGACGTTGCGCGGGTTTTCGTAGTGGTCGATGACCTTTTCGCTGTAAGCCATGATTCTCAATCCTCACTCATCAGGGCCGCTCTTCAGGCCCTGCAACTGCGCTGCGTAATCGCCGCGTCGCTACAGGATCTGTATCCGGCGGCTTCTATATTTAGTGTGCCGCCCACTCGATCTTCGAGATATCGACGCCGTCTTTGTACATGTCCCACAGCGGCGACAGAGCGCGCAGCTTGGTAACGGCCTCGCAGACTTTCTGCGCGGCGTAGTCGATTTCTTCTTCGGTGGTGAAACGGCCGAAGGTGAAGCGGATCGAGCTGTGTGCCAGTTCGTCGTTGCGGCCCAGAGCGCGCAGTACATACGAAGGCTCCAGCGACGCCGAGGTGCACGCCGAACCGGACGATACCGCCAGATCCTTGAGCGCCATGATCAGCGACTCGCCTTCAACGTAGTTGAAGCTCAGGTTCAGGTTGTGCGGAACGCGGGCGGTCAGGCTGCCGTTGACGTACAGCTCTTCCAGATGCTCGACCTGCTTGTAGAAGCGGTCGCTCAACGCTTTGATACGAACGTTTTCGGCAACCATGTCTTCCTTGGCCACACGGAACGCTTCGCCCATGCCGACGATCTGGTGGGTCGCCAGGGTGCCGGAGCGCATGCCGCGCTCGTGACCGCCGCCGTGCATGGTCGCTTCGATGCGCACACGCGGCTTGCGGCTGACGTACAGCGCGCCGATGCCTTTAGGGCCATAAGTCTTGTGGGCGGAGAACGACATCATGTCGACTTTCAGTTTCTGCAGGTCGATTTCGACCTTGCCAGTGGACTGAGCGGCGTCGACGTGGAACAGGATGCCTTTCGAACGCAGCATCTCGCCGATGGCGGCGATGTCGTTGATGGTGCCGATTTCGTTGTTCACGTGCATCACCGATACCAGAATGGTGTCGTCGCGCAGTTCGGCTTCGATCATCGCCGGGGTGATCAGACCGTCTTCAGTCGGCTCGAGGTACGTCACTTCGAAACCTTCACGCTCCAACTGGCGCATGGTGTCGAGGACAGCCTTGTGCTCGATCTTGGAGGTGATCAGGTGCTTGCCCTTGGAGGCGTAGAAATGTGCCGCACCCTTGATTGCCAGGTTATCGGATTCGGTGGCACCGGAAGTCCAGACGATTTCGCGCGGGTCGGCGTTGACCAGATCAGCCACCTGACGACGGGCGTTTTCGACCGACTCTTCAGCTTTCCAGCCAAACACGTGGGAACGGGACGCCGGGTTACCGAAGTTTCCGTCGACCAGCAGGCACTCACTCATTTTTTGCGCAACACGCGGATCAACCGGGGTGGTCGCAGAGTAATCAAGGTAAATCGGCAATTTCATGGACTATCTCCTAAATCAGGGCTGGCGTGCCGCTAGCTCTTCGGCTGTCATTCGACGGCGGACGCTTCAATCTTGTCCAGGCGTGGCGCCTTGCTGTTGCAACGGCGCTGGTCCTGACGCTGGGCTACTTCTTGCACCTCACGGCGAGTCACAAGGTCAGCCAAGCTGATACCGCTCAGAAATTCGTGAATCTGCAGGCTCAGGTCGCACCACAGATGGTGGGTCAGGCAGGTGTCGCCGGAATGGCAATCGCCCTGGCCCTGGCATTTGGTCGCATCGACCGATTCGTTCACCGCATCGATCACCTGAGCGACCTGGATGCCCTGCATGTCGCGGGACAACTGATAGCCACCGCCTGGGCCGCGAACACTGGAAACCAGGTTACTGCGGCGCAGCTTGGCGAACAGCTGTTCGAGATAGGACAGGGAGATGCCTTGGCGCTCGGAGATATCGGCCAGGGACACGGGCCCGTGCTGCGCGTGCAACGCCAGGTCAAGCATGGCAGTCACGGCGTATCGGCCTTTTGTAGTCAGTCGCATGGACAGTTACCACGGAGTTCGGAATGGGCGGGAGTATGCAATTCCCGAGCATTTAAGTCAACTATAAGACCTAGTGCTTTAGTCGGGTTTACCCGCAAAAGAGCGCGCGCATCATAGCAAAGGCTGGCGGCTTACAGCCAGCAGTACCGCGTGACGCTCATCGCGAGCAGGCTCCCCTGACAGGGAAACGCTTTTGAAATGCAGGAGTGAGCCTGCTCGCGATGGCAGCGCTGCGGTTTAGCTGGCCTGACTCTGATCCTTGCCCTTCACGCAGGCGAAGTCTTCTTCACGCAACTCAGGCAAATCTTTCGCACAGTAATTGCTGCCCAGATCCTTCAGCGCGCCGCACATCCCTTCCAGCCGTCCGTCCACCGCTTGCAGGTGATCGAGCAACTGACCGATGGCACGTGCCACCGGATCGGGCATGTCTTCGCTGACGCCGTAGGCATCGAAACCGATCTTCTCGGCCATGGCCTTGCGCTTGGCATCCTGCTCCTCGTCCGACTTGACGATGATTCGTCCCGGAATGCCGACCACAGTCGCGCCCGGCGGCACTTCTTTGGTCACCACGGCATTGGAACCGACCTTGGCGCCGGCACCGACCGTGAACGGCCCCAGCACCTTGGCCCCGGCGCCGACAACAACACCGTCACCCAGAGTCGGGTGGCGCTTGCCCTTGTTCCAACTGGTGCCACCGAGGGTCACGCCCTGATAAATGGTCACGTCGTCACCGATCTCGGCGGTTTCACCAATGACGATGCCCATACCATGGTCGATGAAGAAGCGACGCCCGACCTTGGCCCCCGGATGAATCTCGATGCCGGTCAACCAGCGACCGAAGTTCGACACCAGCCGCGCCAGCCATTTCAGCTCATTGCGCCACAGCATGCCGGCCAACCGGTGAATCCAGATCGCATGCATGCCGGGGTAGCAGGTCAGGACTTCAAAAGCGTTACGCGCCGCCGGGTCTCGATGGAATACGCTCTGGATATCTTCACGCAAACGCTCAAACATCATTTAGTCCTTCCGCTTAAGAAGCTCACCACGGGCCGCTTTCTGGGTTTCCGTGAGGATGCCACGCAAAATATTCATTTCCGCCCGACTGACCGAGCTGCGTCCGTACAACCGGCGCAGGCGCGCCATCAAGTGCCGGGGCTTTTCCGGATCGAGGAATTCGATGGCGACCAGCGTCTGCTGCAGATGCTCATAAAAGCGCTCCAGCTCATCCATGGTCGCCAGCTCGGCACTTTTCACCGAAGCCACTTCTTCTTTCTCGATCTTGCTCGGCTGACCTTGTGCCGCCAGCCAGGCCATGCGCACTTCATAGCTCAACACCTGCACCGCCGCCCCGAGGTTCAGCGAACTGAACTCTGGATCGGAGGGGATGTGCACGTGAAAGTGACATCGCTGCAGCTCTTCATTGGTCAGGCCGGAATCTTCACGACCGAACACCAGGGCGATTTGCGCGCCCTGCCCGGCTTCCTCGACCACTTTGCTGCCGCATTCGCGCGGATCGAGCAGCGGCCAGGGAATGCGCCGGTCACGGGCGCTGGTGCCAAGCACCAGATTGCAGCCGACCAAGGCGTCTTCCAGGGTGGCGACGACTTGCGCGTTTTCAAGGATGTCACCGGCACCCGAAGCTCGAGCATCGGCTTCGTGATGCGGAAATACCCGCGGTTCGACCAGTACCAGCCGCGACAGACCCATGTTTTTCATGGCGCGCGCGGCCCCGCCGATGTTGCCGGGGTGGCTGGTGTTGACCAGGACGACACGAATGTTCTGCAGCAAGGGAGGCGCTCTCGGACACGGGAAAGGGGTGCAAATCTTACAGAACAGCCTACCGTTAAGCTATGAAAGCTAACAGCGTCCTTCACCTGAAGAAAAGTTCTGATAGAATGCGCGGCTTTCTTTAACAACCTTAGGTGACACATCCATGCAGCCCATGCTGAATATCGCGCTGCGCGCCGCCCGCAGCGCCAGTGAACTGATCTTCCGCTCCATCGAGCGCCTGGATACCATCAAGGTCGACGAAAAAGACGCCAAGGATTATGTATCCGAGGTCGATCGCGCCGCCGAACAAAAAATCATTGATGCCCTGCGCAAGGCTTACCCGAATCACTCGATCCAGGGTGAAGAGACTGGCCTGCACGCCGGTACCGGCATCGAAGGCGAAGAGTACCTGTGGATCATTGATCCGCTGGACGGCACCACCAACTTCCTGCGCGGCATTCCTCACTTCGCTGTCAGCATTGCCTGTAAATACCGTGGCCGCCTGGAACACGCTGTTGTTCTGGACCCGGTTCGCCAGGAAGAATTCACTGCCAGCCGTGGTCGCGGCGCTCAACTGAACGGTCGTCGTCTGCGCGTCAGCGGTCGTACCAGCCTCGACGGTGCACTGCTGGGCACTGGCTTCCCGTTCCGTGACGACCAAATGGACAACCTCGACAACTACCTGGGCATGTTCCGCGCCCTGGTTGGCCAGACTGCCGGCATCCGCCGCGCCGGTTCCGCCAGCCTGGACCTGGCCTACGTGGCCGCCGGTCGTTTCGATGCGTTCTGGGAATCGGGCCTGTCCGAGTGGGACATGGCTGCGGGCGCCCTGCTGATTCAGGAAGCCGGCGGCCTGGTGAGCGACTTCACCGGCGGTCACGACTTCCTTGAAAAAGGCCACATCGTTGCCGGCAACACCAAATGCTTCAAGGCAGTCCTGACGGCGATCCAGCCGCACCTGCCGGCTTCGCTGAAGCGCTAAGCTTCCCGCGAAACGCAAAAAAGCACCCTTCGGGGTGCTTTTTTTATGCCTGGAATTCGACCTCTACCACACCACTCCTACAGGGGATTTGTTGCGCGGCCTAAATGGCGGGCACAAAAAAAGCACCCCGCAGGGTGCTTCTTTTTAAAACAGTCGGCCCTTACTGAGCCGGCTCATTCTGCGACAGAATCAACTTGCCTTCCTTGTCGACCGGAATCTGATTGCCCGGATCACGATCCATCCGCACTTTACCTTCCTTGCCATCGAGCGAGTAACGCACGTCGTAGCCGACGACCTTGTCACTGATGTCATTGACCGTATTGCAGCGGGTTTGCGTGGTGGTGTAGGTGTCACGCTCCTGCATGCCTTCCTGCACCTTGTTACCCGCATAACCGCCACCGACCGCACCCGCTACCGTGGCAATCTTCTTGCCGGTGCCGCCGCCAATCTGATTGCCCAGCAAACCACCTGCCAGCGCACCCACAACGGTACCGGCAATCTGGTGTTGATCTTTTACCGGTGCCTGACGAGTCACTGTCACGTCCTTGCACACTTCACGTGGAGTCTTGATCTGTGTTTTAACCGGCTCGACGGCCAACACTTGCGCATACTCAGGGCCGCTTTTAACCAGGCTGTAGGTGGCAACAGCACCCCCGGCAGTCACACCGACAGCACCCAATACCGCACCAACCAGCAACGACTTGTTCACATGAACCTCCTGACCATCACATGCGGGACGCGCCCGCGCTTCTCCCAGCCTTGGAGCATAAAAAAAGGCGCGAGTTCAACTCGCGCCTTTTTTGGCTGACAGCTGGAAAAAAGCGGTGGCCGTTATGGACGGTCGTCGACTTCCTTTTCGGTGTTGGCCGGTGGAATCAGGTCTTCAGTGGTCAGGTTCAGCCAGATCAGCACCACGTTCGCGATGTAGATCGAGGAGTAAGTACCCGCCAGCACACCGATGAACAGGGCGATGGAGAAGCCAAACAGGTTGTCGCCGCCGAAGAACAGCAGTGCCGCGATCGCCAGCAACGTGGAGATCGACGTCGCCATGGTGCGCAACAAGGTCTGGGTGGTCGAGATGTTGATGTTCTCGATCAGCGAAGCCTTGCGCAACACGCGGAAGTTCTCACGAACCCGGTCGAACACGACGATGGTGTCGTTCAGCGAGTAACCGATGATCGCCAGCACTGCCGCCAGCACCGTCAGGTCGAAGGTGATCTGGAAGAACGACAGGATACCCACGGTCACGATCACGTCGTGGATCAGCGAAACGATGGCGCCGACCGCGAACTTCCACTGAAAGCGGAAAGCCAGGTAGATCAGGATGCCGCCGAGCGCCAGCAGCATGCCGAGGCCGCCCTGGTCGCGCAGCTCTTCACCGACCTGCGGACCGACGAACTCGACGCGCTTGACCGTTGCCGGGTTGTCGCCGCCGACTTTCTGCAGCGCGTCCGCGACTTGATGGCCCAGCTGCGGGTCTTCACCCGGCATGCGCACCAGCAGGTCGGTGGTTGCACCGAAGTTCTGCACCACGGCTTCGTGGTAACCGGAAGCCACCAGTTGCTCGCGCACCTTGGTGACATCCGCCGGACGCTCGTAGGTCAGCTCGATGAGCGTACCGCCGGTGAAGTCCAGGCCCCAGTTCATGCCCTTGTGGAAGACGCTGAAAATAGCCAGCAACGTGAGAAACACTGTGACGCCGAACGCGAAGTTGCGAACGCCCATGAAGTTGATTGTACGTAACATGGCAGCCCCTTAAATCCACAACTTCTTGAAGTCACGACCGCCGAAGATCAGGTTGACCATCGCGCGGGTCACCATGATGGCCGTGAACATCGAGGTAAAGATCCCGAGGGACATGGTCACTGCGAAACCCTTCACCGGGCCGGTGCCCATGGCGAAGAGGATGCCGCCGACCAGCAGAGTGGTCAGGTTGGCGTCGAGAATCGCGGTGAATGCCCGGCCGAAGCCTTCGTTGATTGCACGCTGCACGGTCATGCCGGCGGCGATCTCTTCACGGATCCGCGAGAAGATCAGCACGTTGGCGTCGACCGCCATGCCCATGGTCAAGACGATACCGGCGATACCCGGCAGGGTCAGCGTTGCCCCCAGCAGCGACATCAGTGCCAGCAGCAAGACCATGTTCACCGCCAGTGCCACGGTGGCGATCACACCGAAGAAGCGGTAGATGGCGATGATGAACAGCGAGACGAACAGCATGCCCCACAGCGATGCATCAATACCCTTGGTGATGTTGTCAGCACCCAGGCTCGGACCGATTGTGCGCTCTTCAGCGAAGTACATCGGCGCGGCCAGACCACCGGCACGCAGCAGCAGTGCCAGTTCGGACGATTCGCCCTGGCCATTCAGGCCGGTGATACGGAACTGCGCACCCAGCGGCGACTGAATGGTCGCCAGGCTGATGATCTTCTTCTCTTCCTTGAAGGTCTGTACCGGCACGTCTTTCTCGACGCCGCCCACAACCTGCTTGGTGTAAGTGGTGACCGGACGCTGTTCGATGAAGATCACCGCCATGCTGCGACCGACGTTGGAGCGGGTCGCGCGGCTCATCAGCTCGCCACCGTGACCATCCAGACGGATGTTCACTTCCGGAGTGCCGTGCTCGCCGAAACCGGCCTTGGCGTCAGTCACCTGGTCACCGGTGATGATCAGGCCACGCTCGATCTGTGCCGGCGGACGCTTGCCTTCACGGAACTCGAAGGTTTCGGAAGTGGCTTTCGAAGCACCTGGCTCAGCCGCCAGACGGAACTCGAGGTTGGCCGTCTTGCCGAGGATACGCTTGGCTTCGGCAGTGTCCTGCACGCCCGGCAGCTCAACCACAATGCGGTTGGCGCCCTGACGCTGGACGATCGGTTCGGCAACACCCAGCTCGTTGACGCGGTTACGTACCGTGGTCAGGTTCTGCTTGATGGAGTATTCACGGATTTCCGCCAGCTTGGCCGGGGTCATCGCCAGACGCAGCACCGGTTGACCGTTGAGGTCGGCCGGAACAATGTCGAAATCGTTGAAGTTCTTGCGGATCAGTGCACGGGCCTGTTCGCGGGAGTCTTCATCGCTGAAGCCCAGCTGAATGGCACCGCCCAGTTGCGGCAGGCTGCGATAGCGCAACTTCTCTTTGCGCAGCAGGCTCTTGACGTCGCCTTCGTAGACTTTCAGGCGTGCGTCGAGGGCTTTGTCCATGTCCACTTCCAGCAGGAAGTGCACACCACCGGACAAGTCCAGACCCAGCTTCATCGGGTGCGCGCCCAGATTGCGCAGCCATTGCGGGGTGGTTTGTGCCAGGTTCAGCGCGACGACGTAGTCATCACCCAATGCCTTGCGCACAACGTCTTTGGCCGGCAGCTGGTCTTCAGCCTTGGTCAGACGGATCAGACCGCCCTTGCCGCCCGCCGCCAGGGTGGCAGCCTTGACGTTGATCCCGGACTCGTGAAGCGCGGTGCTTACGCGATCCAGATCGGCCTGATTGACCTGCAGGGCCGTGCTGGCACCGCTGATCTGAATGGCCGGGTCATCGGGGTAAAGATTGGGAGCGGAATAAATCAGACCGATCGCCAGCAACGCCAGGATCAGAATGTATTTCCACAGAGGATATTTGTTCAGCATCACGCCGCCCGTTATGAACGCGGGGCGCCTTGCGCGCCCCGTCGATTGAGTAGAAGTTGTTACCTTTAGATCGCTTTCAGCGTGCCTTTTGGCAGCGTGGCAGCGATGGCGCCCTTCTGGAACTTCATTTCCACGGTGTCGGAAACTTCCAGAACCACGAAGTCATCGGCCACTTTGGTGATCTTGCCGGCGATGCCGCCGGTGGTGACCACTTCGTCGCCCTTGGCAAGGCTGCTCAGCAGGTTCTTCTGCTCTTTGGCGCGCTTGGCCTGTGGACGCCAGATCATCAGGTAGAAGATGACCAGGAAGCCGACCAGGAAAATCCACTCGAAGCCGCCGCCCATTGGGCCAGCAGCAGCCGGTGCAGCTGCGTCAGCCATGGCGTTAGAGATAAAAAAGCTCATTTAGCACTCCAGTTGCAAATGTTGAATCTTGGGGTCAGAAAACTCAGTCCAAAGGCGGAACGGGGAGCCCGCGTTTGGCGTAGAAGGCATCGACAAAGGCGGCCAATGTACCCTGTTGAATAGCCTCGCGCAAACCAGCCATCAGCACCTGATAATGGCGCAAGTTATGGATGGTATTGAGCATGCTGCCGAGCATTTCGCCGCACTTGTCCAGGTGATGCAGATAAGCGCGGGAGAAGTTCTGGCAGGTATAGCAATCGCAGGTCGGATCCAGCGGCGAATCATCATGGCGATGGAACGCGTTACGGATCTTCAGCACGCCAGTATCAATGAACAGATGCCCATTGCGGGCATTACGGGTTGGCATCACGCAATCGAACATGTCCACACCGCGGCGCACACCCTCAACCAGATCTTCCGGTTTGCCAACGCCCATAAGGTAACGAGGTTTGTCAGCCGGCATCATGCCCGGCAGATAATCCAGCACCTTGATCATCTCGTGCTTCGGCTCGCCCACCGACAGACCGCCGATGGCCAGGCCATCGAAGCCGATCTTGTCGAGGCCTTCCAGCGAGCGCATGCGCAGATCCTGGTGCATGCCGCCCTGAACGATACCGAACAGCGCCGCGGTGTTATCGCCATGCGCGTTTTTCGAGCGCTGAGCCCAACGCAGCGACAGTTCCATGGATACACGGGCGACGTCTTCGTCAGCCGGGTACGGCGTGCATTCGTCGAAGATCATCACGATGTCGGAACCGAGATCGCGCTGCACTTGCATCGACTCTTCAGGGCCCATGAACACTTTCGAGCCATCGACCGGCGAGGCGAAGGTCACGCCTTCCTCCTTGATCTTGCGCATCGCGCCCAGGCTGAATACCTGGAAGCCGCCGGAGTCGGTGAGAATCGGGCCTTTCCACTGCATGAAGTCGTGCAGGTCGCCGTGCTCTTTGATCACCTCGGTGCCCGGGCGCAGCCACAGGTGGAAGGTGTTGCCCAGAATGATTTCCGCGCCGGTGGCCACGATGTCACGCGGCAACATGCCCTTGACCGTGCCATACGTGCCCACCGGCATGAAGGCCGGGGTCTCGACGGTGCCACGGGGGAAGGTCAGACGACCACGACGGGCCTTGCCATCGGTGGCAAGCAGCTCGAACGACATACGACAGGTGCGACTCATACTGTTTCCTCAGGGCCGCGCGGCGCGGGATTACGGGTGATGAACATCGCATCACCGTAGCTGAAAAAGCGGTACCCGTTGTCGACGGCGGCTTTATAGGCGGCCATGGTTTCGGGATAACCGGCGAACGCCGAAACCAGCATCAACAGCGTGGATTCGGGTAAATGGAAATTGGTGACCAGCGCATCGACCACATGGAACGGCCGGCCCGGGTAGATAAAGATGTCGGTGTCGCCACTAAACGGCTTGAGCACACCATCGCGAGCGGCACTTTCCAGCGAACGCACGCTAGTGGTGCCCACGGCTATCACCCGACCACCGCGTGCGCGGCAGGCGGCTACGGCATCGACCACATCCTGGCCGACTTCCAGCCACTCGCTGTGCATGTGGTGATCTTCGATTTTGTCGACGCGCACCGGCTGGAACGTACCCGCGCCGACGTGCAGCGTGACGAACGCGGTCTCGACGCCCTTGGCGGCAATCGCCTCCATCAGCGGCTGATCGAAATGCAGCCCCGCCGTCGGCGCCGCCACCGCACCGAGACGCTGGGCGTACACGGTCTGATAGCGCTCGCGATCGGAGCCTTCGTCCGGGCGGTCTATATAGGGAGGCAACGGCATGTGCCCGACACGGTCGAGCAGCGGCAAGACTTCTTCATCGAAGCCCAGCTCGAACAACGCGTCGTGACGCGCAAGCATCTCGGCTTCGCCACCGCCGTCGATAAGGATCTTCGAACCCGGCTTCGGCGACTTGCTGGAGCGCACATGGGCCAGCACGCGATGCGAATCGAGCACCCGCTCGATGAGGATTTCCAGCTTGCCGCCGGACGCTTTCTGCCCGAACAGCCGCGCCGGAATCACCCGGGTATTGTTGAACACCATCAAATCGCCCGGGCGCAAATGCTCAAGCAAATCAGTGAATTGACGGTGTGCGAGGGCGCCGCTGACACCATCAAGGGTCAACAGGCGACTACCGCGACGCTCGGCCAAAGGGTGGCGGGCGATCAGCGAATCAGGAAGCTCGAAGGTAAAGTCAGCAACGCGCATGATGGGGTTCGTCTAGCAGGGCCGGAAAGTCTAGCGGAAATATCGAAAATTGACCATGAAACGTGATTGACCAACGGTAATCACCTCTCTATACTTCGCCGCCATTGAGCCCTGATGGCGGAATTGGTAGACGCGGCGGATTCAAAATCCGTTTTCGAAAGGAGTGGGAGTTCGAGTCTCCCTCGGGGCACCAAAATCAAGAAAGGTCTTGCTTAGCAAGGCCTTTTTTTTCGTCTGTCGGAAAGTGCCCGCTATTCATTCGACGGCCACCCGCTCAAGCGAGAATTCCAATGCTCCAAACACAAGCTCAAAGTCTGCTGGCGATCTCTTCCCACATGTAGTCGTAGTTGTATTTCAGCCAACGAACCAGCAACTTGTCGAACTGCCTGCGTGACCATTTACGCTGCCGCGCCGCGCACCTTTCCTCTATTTCGATCCTGAGCCAATCAGGGTCAAAACCCGTCCAGACAGTGGGCAAAGCCGCCGCAATGTTTGTAAAGCACACTGGCGCGACTTCTGAATAAAAAATCTCGTATAGCACCGCTGGATCGACGCCTTTGAGCTGACGTGCGATGTAATCGTAATCAGTGGGAAAATGGTTGAACGGTTCGGACAGTGCGGCTCTGACATTTGTCAGTTGTGGTTCAGTCAGAAAATGTCCCAACGCGAAATCTCCTCCAGTACTTCATCTAGCGAGTCCGCCAGCAGTCCTCCCACAGCGCCGCCCGACGACTGATCGCACCAAGACCACTGCAATTGCGCAGAGACGAGCGCCAGGGTCGCCTGCACCGGCCAGGATGCCTCCAGCGCCCTCTCTCTCCCACGATGATGCCTTGCCGAGCCGCCCCCTTTAGGTTTGTTATCAAATCGCCAGGGCAGCGGCCACGAGAACGCCAAGCTTTCCCATGATCACCATTTTTTTTGTGCCTTTCGTGAACTTGGCATCATCCCGACCGACAGCTTCCAGAATCGCTTACATGCCGATAAGGTCGACGTGCGAGTGATCGACGTCGTTGACGAGGGGTCGCACTGCTGAGGATGTGGGATAAGCCCCAGGCGGGTTACAAAGCGATCGGCTAACGTATGGCTGACCCCATGGTCACCATGGACCTCAGAATGCTTTTTTCGAGGACAAAACAAAACCCCAACTGCTTTCGCAATTGGGGTTTCGGAATTTAATCTTGACGATGACCTACTCTCACATGGGGAAACCCCACACTACCATCGGCGATGCATCGTTTCACTTCTGAGTTCGGGATGGGATCAGGTGGTTCCAACGCTCTATGGTCGTCAAGAAATTCGGGTACTGACTCGCGACCATCTGGCCTCGCTTCAGCAAATCGGGTATGTGATACAGGTGTCTTGTGAGTTGCGCGAACTTTCGGTTCGTTTCGTCTTCACACACCGCAATCTGGTCTCTTCGACGCAAATTGCTTGGGTGTTATATGGTCAAGCCTCACGGGCAATTAGTATTGGTTAGCTCAACGCCTCACAGCGCTTACACACCCAACCTATCAACGTCGTAGTCTTCGACGGCCCTTCAGGGAACTCAAGGTTCCAGTGAGATCTCATCTTGAGGCAAGTTTCCCGCTTAGATGCTTTCAGCGGTTATCTTTCCCGAACATAGCTACCCGGCAATGCCACTGGCGTGACAACCGGAACACCAGAGGTTCGTCCACTCCGGTCCTCTCGTACTAGGAGCAGCCCCTCTCAAATCTCAAACGTCCACGGCAGATAGGGACCGAACTGTCTCACGACGTTCTAAACCCAGCTCGCGTACCACTTTAAATGGCGAACAGCCATACCCTTGGGACCGGCTTCAGCCCCAGGATGTGATGAGCCGACATCGAGGTGCCAAACACCGCCGTCGATATGAACTCTTGGGCGGTATCAGCCTGTTATCCCCGGAGTACCTTTTATCCGTTGAGCGATGGCCCTTCCATACAGAACCACCGGATCACTAAGACCTACTTTCGTACCTGCTCGACGTGTCTGTCTCGCAGTCAAGCGCGCTTTTGCCTTTATACTCTACGACCGATTTCCGACCGGTCTGAGCGCACCTTCGTACTCCTCCGTTACTCTTTAGGAGGAGACCGCCCCAGTCAAACTACCCACCATACACTGTCCTCGATCCGGATAACGGACCTGAGTTAGAACCTCAAAGTTGCCAGGGTGGTATTTCAAGGATGGCTCCACGCGAACTGGCGTCCACGCTTCAAAGCCTCCCACCTATCCTACACAAGCAAATTCAAAGTCCAGTGCAAAGCTATAGTAAAGGTTCACGGGGTCTTTCCGTCTAGCCGCGGATACACTGCATCTTCACAGCGATTTCAATTTCACTGAGTCTCGGGTGGAGACAGCGCCGCCATCGTTACGCCATTCGTGCAGGTCGGAACTTACCCGACAAGGAATTTCGCTACCTTAGGACCGTTATAGTTACGGCCGCCGTTTACCGGGGCTTCGATCAAGAGCTTCGCGTTAGCTAACCCCATCAATTAACCTTCCGGCACCGGGCAGGCGTCACACCCTATACGTCCACTTTCGTGTTTGCAGAGTGCTGTGTTTTTAATAAACAGTCGCAGCGGCCTGGTATCTTCGACCGGCATGAGCTTACGGAGCAAGTCCTTCACCCTCACCGGCGCACCTTCTCCCGAAGTTACGGTGCCATTTTGCCTAGTTCCTTCACCCGAGTTCTCTCAAGCGCCTTGGTATTCTCTACCCAACCACCTGTGTCGGTTTGGGGTACGGTTCCTGGTTATCTGAAGCTTAGAAGCTTTTCTTGGAAGCATGGCATCAACCACTTCGTCACCTGAAAGGTAACTCGTCATCAGCTCTCGGCCTTAGAATCCCGGATTTACCTAAGATTCCAGCCTACCACCTTAAACTTGGACAACCAACGCCAAGCTGGCCTAGCCTTCTCCGTCCCTCCATCGCAATAACCAGAAGTACAGGAATATTAACCTGTTTTCCATCGACTACGCTTTTCAGCCTCGCCTTAGGGACCGACTAACCCTGCGTCGATTAACGTTGCGCAGGAAACCTTGGTCTTTCGGCGTGGGTGTTTTTCACACCCATTGTCGTTACTCATGTCAGCATTCGCACTTCTGATACCTCCAGCAAGCTTCTCAACTCACCTTCACAGGCTTACAGAACGCTCCTCTACCGCATCATCCGAAGATGATACCCGTAGCTTCGGTGTATGGTTTGAGCCCCGTTACATCTTCCGCGCAGGCCGACTCGACTAGTGAGCTATTACGCTTTCTTTAAAGGGTGGCTGCTTCTAAGCCAACCTCCTAGCTGTCTAAGCCTTCCCACATCGTTTCCCACTTAACCATAACTTTGGGACCTTAGCTGACGGTCTGGGTTGTTTCCCTTTTCACGACGGACGTTAGCACCCGCCGTGTGTCTCCCATGCTCGGCACTTGTAGGTATTCGGAGTTTGCATCGGTTTGGTAAGTCGGGATGACCCCCTAGCCGAAACAGTGCTCTACCCCCTACAGTGATACATGAGGCGCTACCTAAATAGCTTTCGAGGAGAACCAGCTATCTCCGAGCTTGATTAGCCTTTCACTCCGATCCACAGGTCATCCGCTAACTTTTCAACGGTAGTCGGTTCGGTCCTCCAGTCAGTGTTACCTAACCTTCAACCTGCCCATGGATAGATCGCCCGGTTTCGGGTCTATTCCCAGCGACTAGACGCCCTATTAAGACTCGCTTTCGCTACGCCTCCCCTATTCGGTTAAGCTCGCCACTGAAAATAAGTCGCTGACCCATTATACAAAAGGTACGCAGTCACAGAACAAAGTCTGCTCCCACTGCTTGTACGCATACGGTTTCAGGATCTATTTCACTCCCCTCTCCGGGGTTCTTTTCGCCTTTCCCTCACGGTACTAGTTCACTATCGGTCAGTCAGTAGTATTTAGCCTTGGAGGATGGTCCCCCCATATTCAGACAAAGTTTCTCGTGCTCCGTCCTACTCGATTTCATGACTAAGAGATTTTCGCGTACAGGGCTATCACCCACTATGGCCGCACTTTCCAGAGCGTTCCGCTAATCTCAAAGCCACTTAAGGGCTAGTCCCCGTTCGCTCGCCACTACTAAGGGAATCTCGGTTGATTTCTTTTCCTCAGGGTACTTAGATGTTTCAGTTCCCCTGGTTCGCCTCTTGCACCTATGTATTCAGTACAAGATAACCATCTTATGATGGCTGGGTTCCCCCATTCAGATATCTCCGGATCAAAGTCTGTTTGCCGACTCCCCGAAGCTTTTCGCAGGCTACCACGTCTTTCATCGCCTCTGACTGCCAAGGCATCCACCGTATGCGCTTCTTCACTTGACCATATAACCCCAAGCAATCTGGTTATACTATGAAGACGACATTCGCCGAAAATTCGCAAAACTCTTAAGAGTCACTCACAAATTTTACCTTAGCCTGATCCGTTACCAGTGAAAGTAACGTTCAGTCTATCTTTCTATCACATACCCAAATTTTTAAAGAACGAACTAGTCAAAGACTAGAAATCAATATTCGCAGGCGAATATTCATTTCTAAACTCTAACGAAACACACCACCTTAAAGGCTGGCCTCTCGTCTTCTTCAATGAATCAAGCAATTCGTGTGGGAACTTATGGAGCAGCTGATGTCGTCGATTAAGGAGGTGATCCAGCCGCAGGTTCCCCTACGGCTACCTTGTTACGACTTCACCCCAGTCATGAATCACACCGTGGTAACCGTCCTCCCGAAGGTTAGACTAGCTACTTCTGGTGCAACCCACTCCCATGGTGTGACGGGCGGTGTGTACAAGGCCCGGGAACGTATTCACCGCGACATTCTGATTCGCGATTACTAGCGATTCCGACTTCACGCAGTCGAGTTGCAGACTGCGATCCGGACTACGATCGGTTTTAT